>JBDOMX010001139.1:0-4302 GCA_039831615.1 Planctomycetaceae bacterium | reverse complement strand
CCTGCTGATTCTTCTTTCCAACTGAAGCTGGCGATACCGCCCTTGCTCAAGGCTCCGGTCGAGCCGGAAAACTGAAATTCGACCGGACTCACAATTGCCGCATCCCGCCTTTGAGTTTTCGAAGACTCTGTAGGCAGGGGAACGTCCGGCGCGGTTTCCGTGCCTCGATCGGTCTCCCCTTTGGGGAGTAATGACTTGAGATCCACGAATCGTGAACGCTGGCTTCCCGTTGTATCGTCCAACCGTTTCGGAATCGTGCTCGAGTCAACAATCATCGCGGGGTCGGCCACCCCTTTGGAATCCGGTATTGTTAGATTCACCTGTGGTGCAGGTGACTTGGCGTAATCGATGCCAACCGGCAGTGGACGTGCACTGGCTGAAACCCGTTGAATGGTCGCCGTGACTGGTCTTCCGCGCTTGTCACCTGACTGCAAGACCGGGCCGTCGTTAATTACGGGCTCCTGGTCAGCAACGGACGGGTCTGAAGCGGAACCTGAAACGATCGCTTCGCGTGGAATTCGGACTGTTTCGTGAGTCGTACCAAGTCGCGGTCCGAACGCGACTTTTTCCCGGCGAGTTTCCGCGACGTCCGGTCCGTTGACTGTAGGTGAGCCCAACGGCTCAAGGAACGGATCGGCGACGACGGCGGCTGCAGTCGTTGGTTGGGGAGCGACGGTCTCTATTCGAGCGGTGTCCAGTCGCTGTTCGAAGGCAGGAGCCGACCGTTGATCAACCAGTCCATTTGTCTTGACGGTAGGAGTGGTTGGCCGCGTATCGAGGTCAAGCGGCTTTTCGTCCTTCGTCACACGGGTCGCAACGGGACGAACGGCTCGTTGCGGTTGCGTCTGCATCTGCGCCCGCAACTTCTCCATTTGGGAATCAAATCCGGGAACGAATGAAGAGTCGGCGGATTGCACACCGTTCACAGGGCGCGAACTGCGACGCGGTTGCGACGCGGTTGCCTTTGCACGCGACGCGACCGGCGATTTCTTTCTTCGTTGCGTGGGCACAGCCGATTTCGCTGGCTCGGTGTTCGTTGTTGGCATCAGCGTCGCTGGAATTCGGCGTATGCCACATCTGCGCAAAGCGCGAACCGGGCCAGTGGCGCAGCCGGGAATCACCGTGCCGATGGTCAAGGCGACCAAGGTTGACTTCCACCAACGATTTGTTCTCAGAGTGCGATTTGCCATCGGTCCCCTCCTCAGCGATGTGCTATCAGACGGATCGATCGGACGGATCGATTCTGCCGCTTACACGAATAGGATCGACGAATCGGAACATCCGGCGTTACGGGAATCGGCCTGCTCTAACGCCTCGATGCAATGTGATGGGTGCTCCGCGCCGTTCAAGTCAGCTGTGATGGACTTTGCCGGTTGTACGGATCACAACGATCGTTTCGACCACACCGATACTGACGATCGAATGGGCATCACTTCCGCTTGGCCGTCCGCTTCTTCTTGATCAGTCCGCGAAGCGCCTTGAGGTTCATTGCGTCAAACTCATCGTCCTTGTCACCCTTAGGCGTCTCCATGTACATCGGCAAATCGGCGAACTGTGGGTCGTTGACGATATGTCGGAACGGTTCCAGACCGAGATGCCCCTGCCCGATGTGTTCGTGGCGGTCCACGCGGCTGCCGAATTCTTTCTTGCTGTCGTTCAAGTGGAATGCCCGAATGCGGTCGATGCCAACCACGCTATCGAACTCGGCCATCGTCTTCTTGTATTCCGACGGCTTCGTGATGGCGTAGCCCGCCGCGAAGGTATGGCAGCTATCGATGCAGACGCCCAGCCGGCTGTTGTCGGCTACGTTGTCGATGATGTACGCCAGATGCTCAAACCGATGCCCCAGATTTGTCCCCTGCCCAGCCGTGTTTTCCAACCAGACCTCAACCGCCTGACCTTCAGTCTGCTCCAACGCAATATCCAAGCCATCGACAATCTTCCGCAGCCCCTCTTCCTCGCTGGTATCGAGAAAGCTGCCGGGATGCATCACCACGCCAAGCAAGCCCAATTTCTCTGCCCGCTCCAACTCGATGACAAATGCCTCAATCGATTTTTTACGCACATCGTCTTTGGGACTTCCCAAATTGATGAGATAGCTATCGTGCGCACACGGCTTTCGTACGCCGGTCTGTACTAAGGCGTCGCGAAACCGTTCCGCATCGTCATCGGTCAGCGGCTTGGCACGCCACTGATTGTTGTTTTTTGAAAATATCTGGACGCAATCCATGTCGAGTGCAGCGGCAGCTTCGACAGCCTTGTAATAGCCGCCAGCAATTGACATGTGGGCACCGAGTAGCGGCATCAATCGACTCCAAGAAAGGTGAACGGACTATCGTAGCGAGTCAGGCATTGTTTTCCACGCAGCCTGATACTGGACTTCCCCAGGAATAGTGGGCGATTGCAGAAGGATGTACCCCATCTGCAGGATGCATGCCATGAAAGGGGGGCGAGTTTCCTCACTCATTTGAGGACGTCAAGCTCTAGCACTCCTGACAAGCATGGGGGGCGATCTTGCATACACGCACGACTCATGAATTGTCCGGGTCAAGTTGCTGACGAAGCGGGCGTGGTTCTCCTGCGACGACATGCTTGTCTGAAAGAGGGCAAGCATGTCACCTGACCGTTGTCTCATCGTTTCACGTCTTCGCCGATCAAACTCGCCAACTGCCGGATATGTTCCGGAGTCGTGCCGCAGCAGCCACCGATCAACCGTGCGCCCGCTGCTAACCAGTTGACTGCGTGATCGCGATAGACGGTCGGTCGTTCGGAGTCATCATTGATCCAGCCCTGATTGGGATCGGGGCGACCAATGTTGGCATACACGCCCACGGGCAGGTCATCTGCAAGTGAGACCAGTTCACGCACCGCGTCGACTGCAGTGGCTGCCGGTAGACAATTCACCGCCAAGGCCAACGGTTGGAATTCTCGGACGGCGTCGCTGGCTTCTGCGAGTGGTTCACCCGAGAGCAAATTTCCATCGACTCCACACGCGAAACTGACCATAAACGGCAGCCCGGTTTTCGCCGCCGCCCGTATAGCAGCAACGGCCTCGCGAATCGCGTTGTGGGTTTCCACGAGAATCAGATCGACGCCCGAGTCGGCCAAAGTCTGTGCCATCGCGTCGTGTTCGCGCTGCAATATTTCATCGGCGGGGACCAATTCGGGTGAGTAGCAGTCTTCCAGTGGAGCCAGCGAACCGGCGATCCATGCTCGCCCATTCGCGGCATCGCGGGCAATCACCACGGCTTGATGAGTCAATTCGCATGACTGTCCCGATAACCCGCCCCGTTCGAGATTCCGTTCGTGCGTACGAAACGTGTTCGCCGTGATGACTTCTGCTCCTGCAGCAACGTAGTCTCGGTGCACCTGTTCCAAGATGTGTGTAGCGTCGAGTAACCCTCCGGTCGACCAGAGCGGCAAAGACGTGTCGACACCACGATTGTTCAACTCGGTCCCGGTTGCGCCGTCGAAGAGGACCGGATGCGCGTCACGGAACCGCTCGGCGATTGGCCGCATCGGAGGGACTCCTGCATGCTGCCAACGGGTCAATTGCGCTCGGCATCTCCGGCAGACAAGCGACGGCGGAGATAAGTGGCACGGGCCGCGTTGCGTTGGGCCGATTCGAGCGGCTCGTGTTGGATCTTCTGCAAGTGTGCGGGCTGAGTCTGGATGAACAGCTCGTTGATCGTCGCCATGTCGAGATCGTCAATCAATTCCAGGTCGATCCCCATCCGCACGCTGGAGAGCAAATGCATCGTCTCTTCGGAACTGATCGTCTGGGCGTTTCTCAGAATACCGTAGGCACGCGAAACCTGGTCGTGAAGTCCCTGCCGGTTCTCCTGCAGCAGTTCGTCTCTCATACGTCGTTCATAACCAATGATTTTCGGCACGACATCCTGCAGCCCGGAAATCACCTGTGCTTCGCTCTTTCCGAGCGTGACCTGATTGGAAATCTGGTAGAAGTCGCCCATCGCCTGGCTGCCCTCGCCATACAGTCCACGCACCGCGAGGCTGATTTTATGCAGCCCCTGAAACACCTTCTGGATTTCTTTTGTCAGCACCAGCGCCGGCAGATGCAGCATGACGCTCACGCGAATCCCTGTGCCGACGTTCGTCGGACAGGCTGTGAGGTAGCCCCTACGTTCGCTGAACGCATAGGTCACTTCGGCCTCGATGGCATCATCAATCAGGTTGATTTCGCGCCAGCAATCCTCAAGTGCGAACCCACTGCGCAACACCTGCATGCGCAGGTGGTCTTCCTCGTTGATCATCAGGCTGACGTTTTCTTCCTCACTGATG
>JBDOMX010000854.1:0-4302 GCA_039831615.1 Planctomycetaceae bacterium | reverse complement strand
GAAAGCCACCACGAGCAACTCACAAGGCTTTGTTGTTCAGATTCCAGAGGCGCTCATGTCTGACAGCCAGGGTCGCATGTCACCTGTAAGTTACCCACTGTTTCGTCGCTAGAGCCTCACTGAACAGTTTTCAGGTCCGGAGCGACGCGACGTTCTCGCAGTGTCGCTGCCAGACAGGTCCGCTACTGCTTGTTCACGAACTCTTCGGTACTCCCGGAAATCGACCGCTTCTGTGCACAGCGATTTGCAGGCGGCTGGAGCAGTTTCTGAAAAGTCGTAGACGGTTATGGCTCACGGGGGCAGTGGATCATGCGCTCTGGCACTTTCACCCTGGCCACGAATCAGCGTAATTCGCTGTATCGCAACGTCCACGCAGAAATGCGATTTCCCGCGGATCTATTGATCGTCTGTGTTTCCCTCGTTATGAATTTCGAATGTCGCCCAGGCTTCATTCGCATGGAAGACCGAGGATCGATTGATGTTTCCTTCCAAGGGAACGTAATACCAATCGCTGCTGCCAACCTGTGTCCCCGTTGCATACACACGGACACCCATCAGTCTGCTTGATTCCAGTTCAGATCGACAGGGGACATACAGGACATTCGGATCAGTGCCCTGATTCGAGATCTGCTGACCCCAAAGGGTATCACTGATCGCGGCGCGCGCGGCTTCCGCTCCTTCAATATAGAATTCCGGTTGAAATATTTCCGGCGGATCTCCTTCCCCGAAAAGACTGTCGAATGACAATCCGTACCGAAACGTGACATCGTACCGCGTCCCCTCGATTTCCAGACCATGGATTGACTGAATGTAGCCGGCTTCATTCGTGAAAATGCTCGGTGCAGGCGGGGAGGTGATGTACAGGATGATGTGGTATCCGGAAAAACACATCATCGCCAACATCAGGCAGGCGATCTCTGTCTTCTTGCTCATTGGAGGCAGATCCTGCAGCTGAAGCTGCTGACTGGGTTCCACGCACCGGGGCGGGCAGCAACGGGTTTGGAATTTCGACGAAACCGGTGAATTCACGCGATCAGCGAATTCGGCAGACTAGTCTTGAATTCGGAGTGCTGCAACGGCTGCGAGTCCGATTCGTGTGACGGTGCAGGAGCATGCAGCGGGCGAATACAGCTGTTCAACCGATAACAAATTCAATCGGCCAAAGCTTCCATCGTCTCTCGTGGGTGCGTTAGACTGATTCTGCTCGATCCCTGTCCGAACGACCAGCGTGCGGAAAGGCAAGAGGTGGCCACGCATAAGAGTTGTCGGTCCCAATTCTGGCGGGCTGATCTGCGAGCCATGAATTGTTGTGTGCGGGCGGTGCCGCTAAAATACATTGCACGCCGCAATGGATTGACCGTGCATGAGTATTTAGTGAAACTGAATGGTCAGACATTTTTGCGCTTTGAATCCGCCATTCCTCGTGACAGGCCGTTGATGCAATTCTCATGATCGCGTTTCACAAGTGCCAAGATTCGACGGCATCACGCTGGTCCGGCCCGGACACCGTGGCCACAAAACCGCCTGCAGTGATCGCTGTGAAATCCAATAGAAAACCGTATCAGCCTGTGGTGAATTGGAAGCCCAGGTCCTGTCCGGATCTGTGGGTGTCGCTTTTACCTGGTGACCTACCCGCACCGTCGAAACAGACCGTCGGAGGATTGTCTTCCGTCGCTGGATACTGGCAGATCAGTGGGAATGAAGTTTCTTGACAAAGGCCCGGTCCGCTCCTTCTGCCTTCATCGCTGGTCCGGTCATCGACCGGATTGGCATCATCTATGCGCCTTTGTTTGCTCTGGCGCTCGGGATCATCATTTCAGAAACACCACTGGAATCGATGGAATTGGAGCTGGGAGAATATCGCAATCAGGCAACGAATTCCTTCATCGCAGCATTTATCTTCGCTCACTTGTTCCTGGTTTTCTTCCGTAGTCACGGGAACGCTGCCATATTCCGGCAGCATCATCTTCAGTTTGTCATTGTTCCTGCCCTGCTGTTCGGAGGCATGCTGCTCTCCCGCTGGATTCTGGTGGGCGCTGCAGTCGTGGGGGTGATTTGGGATGTCTATCACTCCGGTATGCAGACATTTGGGATCGGCCGGATCTACGATGCAAAAGCAGGCAACGATCCGAAGATTGGTCGCAGACTCGATCTCGGTCTGAATCTGCTCCTGTATTGTGGCCCGATCCTCGCGGGCGCAACGCTGATGATGCATGTGGAGATGATCAATCGCCATGCCAGCAGGTATGAGCTTGCCGGTGGATCTTTGTTTTTTACGGTCATCCCGGCCTTTGCAATGCAGCATCATCGCCTGCTGACCTGGCTTATGATCGGCGTTGGCGTCCCATATATTGCCTGGTACGTCTGGAGCTACTGGCGTCTGTCGCGGCAGGGCTACCTTGTGTCCTTTGAAAAAGTCACTTTGCTTGCCTCGACTGGCTACTGCTCCATCTATACCTGGGGATTCAATTCCATGGGGCAGGCGTTCTTTATCATGAACTTCTTCCACGCTCTGCAGTACTTCGTCATCGTGTGGACGACAGAGGGATCAAACCTGCAAAAGCGCGCGGGACTGGCCGGAACAAGCTGGGGACGCTGGCCCACGCTGCTGGTATTTATCGGTGTCGCCACGGCGTTCGGGATGTGGGCAGAGTTCTATTCAGGGGGGGGCGACGTCACGTTCGCGATCATCACACTCGTTGCATTGCTTCATTTTTGGTACGACGGCTTCATCTGGTCGGTTCGCAGGAAGGAAGTCTGAAGCAGGCTTGTCACACGGACCTGTTCGCTGCAGTCACATCAGGCCCGATTCGCGTGGTTAACAGTCCGTAGACGCTGGTCGCTGTCGCGGCGCCGAGCTCGTCATCACGCCGCCGCGGATTTGTTCGGGCAGCGAGGGCAAACTCCAACATCCCCTGGCCTGTTCGATCGAGCATGACGCTGGCAGTCGCGATGAAAACTCAAGCGTCGGCCAATCAATAACGGTCCGGTTTTGTTTGGCAATCATCACGACGGAGCGTGATGGCGACTTTGAGTTGCGACAGTTATTGATTGGCCAATACCAAGTGTCAACAGACCGATCCGCACTGCCGGGGTGACGCCACTACTGCAGGATCGCCAACCGGCAAAGGTTCCAAAGGGCGACCGAATCGCGGTTTCCGAGACATGCTGAGCACCGCACGTGACTGGTCCGGGGACGACACGAGGAATCCCCCGTCCGGACTCTGGAGTAGTCCCAGGCTCCGCAACGTCGTGAACCCCTGGGCCCTACGGGGCTGATCCACCGGCCGGTCACGCCGGCTGAATCGTTCGCAGACCTGTGGCGTCGGGAAGGGCTGAAAGTGCCTCGAAAGACACGAAAAAGTGACGTCTGGGTTCGAGTGAGAACGGCTGTCATCGCATCGGGGCGGAGCGGAGCGTGATGTTCATGTGGTGCCTGGACTTCGTGCTCGACCACACGACCAGCGGAACGTCGTTCAAGTGGCTGTCAATCATGGATGAGTACACTCAGTGTCGACACACGGACGTCGTAGAGGTCGTTTTGCTCTGTTGAAAACCGGGCGGGTTGATCGTTTCGGTTAACGCCAGCATCTTGCCGAAAATCTGGCGTGGCTCCGGCGGTTCACATTGTCGCTGCTCAAGCAGCATTCTGGCAAACAAAGCCTCGTGATGAAACGACGACTCTGCGGCTGGAACGAAGACTTCCTGCTGCAAGTCCTGCTCGCACAAGCTACTTAGTGTGCGCTGGCCCTGGGACGCAGGGCCAGCGCTCGTTGCGTGTGCTTGATAAGCAGAGTTGGAACACGTGAGCCACCAGTTTTCGCTCGACTTGTTAAGCCAGCAGGAAGAGAGTCCGCCGCTACGTCACGGCAACACTCCGAAGATCAAGGACTACTTCCGGAACGGCTCAAGCGCGCCGAGACATCACAAAAAGGAAACCCCGTTCCGTCACGGACTGAAATAGTACTGAACGTGATCGATCTCAATACCGCCACCGTTATCGATGGTAACCCTGGAAGATCGTAAAGAAGCTTCGTGATGCGGATGCGATGCTGAATGCCGGGAAGGACCTGGCAGTTGTTCTGCAGACGCTGGAGATTGGTGAGGCCACGTATCACCGATGGCGTCAGAAGTACGGCGGAATGAAAAGCGAGGAAGCGAAGCGACTGAAGCAGCTTGAAGATGAGAATCGCCGGCTGAAGCAGATCGTCGCTGACAAGGAACTCGACATCCAGATGCTGAAACACATCACGGAGGGAAACTGGTAAGCCCTTCGCGCAAGCGTGTGGCCGTGGACGAGCT
>JBDOMX010000175.1:0-4305 GCA_039831615.1 Planctomycetaceae bacterium | reverse complement strand
GGAGCTTATCGGGAATCCTTCCCGCGGCGTGGTTTGTCTAAGCGACGAAGGACGCGAAGTGCTTGCAGATGAGCCGCAAGAAATCGACATCTCATTCTTGAGGCAATTCGATTCGTATCTCTCATTTCTTAATCGCAGCAAGAACGCCACCGCAGAACCTGACTCGAACTTAGAAGACGTGGAGCTTGCGCCACCGCTTGATCAATTGTTCGGTGACATTGAAAACGCGAATACTGTCCTCGACAGATTTGCCGAAGTGCTTCAGGAATTAAAGTGTGATCCGAACGCCCAGGACGAGCGAACCAGCATTAGCCTGAAGCGATGGAGTGGTCAGCGAGTCAGGATGAGAGTTAACTACGCCAAGTGGGCAGTCTTCGGTTACCGAATGGAGCGAAAGAAGGCTGCCTATCAGATAATTCTTCCACAAGGAGACCCAGGCGAAAATTTAATGGACGAAGCACCGGTCTTTGCTGACAGACTGGACGACACGGCTTATGTGCTGGGTTGGGTTTCTGAAGAAAACTTTGAACAGCACGGTGAGACTCTCTGGGGTTCGGTTCTCATGTCGCTGGAGGCGGTCTATCGAAGCTTTTCTCAGTGGTCTTCGTGTCCATACAGAAACTCAAATCGCCCGGAACTTTATTCCATTATTCTGAACCGAGACCAGCGGCTCAAAGTACTTCATTCGGGGATAGAAGAGTCGGGCAATTACCCGACCGTGCGAGAAACGAAGTATTGGTTGATTGCTCCCGGACGCGGTGCTGAGTTGTGGGATGAGTGGCAGCACGATGGCGTGATGAGCATTGGTTGGGTAGAGATTGGTAATCTAGATGAGTTCGAAACCAAGACGGAAATAGCCGACGCGATGATGACGACCTATCCTGAAGATGGGCCGAAACACGCTGCCTTCATGCTTTGGGCATTCCGAAGCAGAATAAGAAATGGAGATGTGATTTTCGCAAAACGCGGCAGATCTAGAATCCTTGGATGGGGAGTGGTCACTTCGTCGTACAGATACGACCCAAGCCGAACCAAACATTCTAACATTCGCAGTGTGGACTGGAGAAGTAGCGACGAGTTGCCAGTGCCAGATTCGTACGACAGCATGCTGGCCATGAAGACACTGACTCCGATGAGCGACAAGCCGGAATTCCTCGACGCCATGTCCAATGTCTACAGCGATATCCCGGGACTAGGAGAATCCCCTGAGGTCAGCGACCAGGATGGTGTTCAGCGGTCATGGTGGCTGAATGCAAATCCATCTCAGTGGGATCCGGCGACGTTGCCGATTGGGCATGAAGAATTCTACACGCCATACAATACAGAAGGTGCAATGCGCCGGATTGCACAGGCATTCAAGAATGCCAAGTCCGGTGACCCGGTCCTGATCTATGTTACGTCTCCGCAGCGTTACTTGTGGGGCATTGCTACAGTGACGGAGGGGTTGTCGGATACGGATGGAAAGGAGTTGCGTTTTCGTCTGGAAACCCAGTTCGAACGACGAGTGTCTTTGCACGAAATGAAAGCGGAGGCTGGTTTGTCTCTGTGTGTGCCACTGATTCAGCCTCAGGGTTCGCTGTTTCCGCTGACGTCTGATGAGTTCAAAGTCCTGATGGACTTGGTGGAACGGGACAACGTCACTGAACGTTCGCCAGAATTCACGCGTGAGGATGCGTTGAACGACCTGTTCATGTCTGGTCAAAAGCTGGACCGAATTGTCGGACTCCTCAAGAGAAAGCGAAACGTAATTCTTCAGGGGGCACCCGGAACAGGGAAGACCTTCGTGGCACGGCGGATCGCGTACCTGCTGATGGGAGAAAAAGCCCCGAGCCGTGCACCGATGATGCAATTTCATCAATCGACAACGTATGAAGATTTCATCCAAGGGTATCGCCCTGACGGCAAAGGTGGATTCACCTTGAAGGATGGCACCTTCTACGAATTTTGTCGCCGGGCAGTACTTCAGCCTGACCACGCGTTTGTATTCATAATTGACGAGATCAACCGCGGCAACCTGTCAAAGGTATTCGGCGAATTGATGATGTTGATTGAGGCTGATAAGCGAAGCCCCGGTTTCGCAATTCAGTTGAGCTATTCGACAGAAGAAGACGGGCCATTCTATGTGCCACCCAATGTGTATCTGCTCGGTACGATGAATACCGCCGATCGTTCCTTGTCGTTGGTTGATTTCGCGTTACGACGTCGGTTTGCCTTTGTCGAGCTCGATCCTGGTTTTGCATCGGCTGAATTTGAAGCTTGCCTTGCTGGAATGGGTGTGTCGGTCGACCTTGTCGCACAAATACGACGTCGAATGGATGAGCTGAACGAGTTTATTCTGCAGGACGTGCACAATCTTGGGCGGGGATTTTGTATTGGCCATAGCTTCTTTGTGCCGACGGACTCCGTCAGTAACGACTCACAGTGGCTGCACGACATCGTGGAGTACGAAATCGTTCCGCTCATCGAAGAGTACTGGGGCGACGACGAGAAGCGGAGAAACACCGCGTTGGACATGGTTCGAGGTTAGTTATGGATAGCAGCAAGCTGTCGATTCCCATCGCAAACCTGTATTACTTGCTGGCCTATGCCTGGGATCAATACGCTCCCGGGGACGAGAACGATCAGGCTACAGAAGGCTTTGACAATATTCATGACCTGCTGGCGTCGGTACTTTGTCGCGGTGTACGGCGACTTGCTGTACGCGGCTTGGACAAAAACTATGCCGAACACACAGAGCAGTCCCCGCGTTTACGAGGGAAAATTCTGTTGGCCGACAGTTACCGACGACTCACACATCGTTCCGGCACGATGATCTGCGAGTTCGACGAGCTTGCGACGAATACCCTTCCAAATCGAATTCTCAGGACGACCGTAGATCGACTTCTTACTGGTCAAGTTATCGGCAAGAAAGTTCGCCCCGATGTCAGGCATGCACAGAGAATGTTGGAGGGAATTATACCAACCGCGTTAAGTTCCCGTATGTTCAATCAAGTGCAACTACACCGAAACAATAAGCACTATAGATTGTTGCTTCACATCTGCCGTCTACTTCACGAGTCCTTCTTGCCGGGTGAAAGCGAAGGGCACAGTCGATTCAGAGATATCCTGACCGACGAGACAAGGATGCCTCAGTTGTTTGAGAAGTTTGTTTTGAACTTTGCGAGAGTGCACCTGAAGAAGACGAAGGCTTACGCGGAGCGAATTCATTGGAACGAAGCAACGGCGGACGACATTGTTTTGGGTGTGCTTCCCACAATGTTGACAGACGTCACGCTTGAGGCACCGGATCGAAAGACAATTCTCGACTGCAAGTTTTATAAAGAAGCGTTGGTGGCTCGCAAAGACAAATATAGGTTTCACTCCTCGCACCTGTATCAACTGAACGCCTACCTGCAAAACAAAGCGAAGCAATCGGGGTGGGAGCAAGTCGATGGAATCCTGCTTTATCCGGCAGTGGACCACAACTGCGATTACCGGTTTCAGCTTCTTGGGCATGATGCTCAAGTTCGAAGTGTTGATCTCGACAAGCCGTGGCAACAAATAGAAACGGAATTGTTGGGCATTCTGGGGGGAGCTGCGACTTGAGCTGTTTTCGTCAGGGTGGCCGAGGCCAGCCGTACATCAAGTTTCCACACTTCGCTCTCGGCATTCGTCCCGAGCATCCCGTCGCTGCGATCACGATTCCAAACGGTGTAGCAGGTGGATTTCGGACACGTCTCAAAGAATTGGGACTGGATCGCTTCCTTGGTCTGGCTCAGGAGATCAAGAATAACTTGACTCCTGTTCTCACAAGATCGAAGAACTCAAAAGCGATCATCTACGCGTCACAGCGGCATTATCGGTCGCAACCAATCACCGATGGTCGTGTTGAGGCTGACATGAGAACCTGCTACTCGCCAGGAGAATCGGATGTCAAGTACCAGCCGGAATGGATCGAGGCACTCTACCAAGTGATGGTCAACAAGAAGTCAAACATTCAGTTTGGGATCGAGGTTCAGTTCGATTACAAGTGCCCCGTCGTGCAATCGCCAGGCGCGGTAGATCTGTTCGCGGACAGCTGGAAGGCTGCGAAGCCCCTACTCGACTTCATATTGGCCGAACGGTAATCGAGTACGGGATTTGCAATCTGCGGGTAAGCGCGCAATTTGACCGTGTGGTATCCGGTGGGTCCTGTCTGCGGCGTAAGCGTACATGAGTGCCAGTATTGACAGCTTGGTTATTTTTTCGGTTTCCGCATCACTTTCAAGGAGACCGGGAGATGGGACGTTCGATCAATCCAGCCGTTTGGAAACAGTGGCGTGAGCG
>JBDOMX010001184.1:3024-4309 GCA_039831615.1 Planctomycetaceae bacterium | reverse complement strand
GTGTAGAAGAGTTCCTGCAAAGGTGGCGTCGTCTTCGCATTCGTAGAGCAAGAATTCAATACGTGCGAGTTGTTCATCAGTCAGTGACATTCAGTCGGCTCGTGAGTAAACACCAAGCGGCATAACGTCCACGATCACCGGGCCGCCGGAGCGATCGTTCCATTCAAATCACGCGCCGTCGGCGGCTCCGCGTGCATCGTTTTGTTATGTGGCGTGTTGCTCAGGCTCAGTAACGTAACGAATGAAGCCTTCCGATGTAGGCCAAGGTTCCCAAGAGCCATCGTCTGAGACCTCACCATAGCATTCTGCATCTGGATTGTACGCAAAACAATAGCCTTGGAAGTCGTCACCCAGCAAAACGATTCCGGTGAGTTCATCGCGCGATCCATAGACCTCGTCTGGTTCAATTGGACCTTCGTAGATCATCGGGCCAGCTTCCGTTTCGCCCCAGCCAACCGTTGATAGATAGTCAAAGTAATCGTTTCGCAGGTACGGGTATTGACGCCGGAGTTCAGTGATGGCATCAGTTGTCAGCGGTGTGGGCATAATCTGCCTATTCATTTGCTTCAAGGACACGTTTGACCAAGTCCGCACCGTCCTGCATGTATTGTCGAATCTCAGTGTCTTCGATCTCGGATACAGACGCTGACTCCATCAAAATTATCGATGCGATCTCGGCGAGTTCTGAGTCTAGTGATTCGCCTTTGGCACCATGTGCAATCACGATTTCCGTCAACGATTCTGGCACATAATCGTCCATGTGCTTTGGCGGCCCCTTTTCGAGGTATTCGCGGCAATCGGATTGCAGGGTCGATTTCATCGGCTTGGTGATTGGAACGGTGGGAGTATCGGTTGGCGGATCGATGCTGCACCCAGCAATGATCAACACGAGCAATTGAGCTACAAGGGATCGGCTCATTGAAATTGCCACATAACGTTTGCGTTAACCGGGTCGCGACGGTTGACGTTGATTGCAGATTCCGCCGGATTCGCGACTCCGGTTGAACGCTTTGTTATCTGGCGACTGTGGTATCCATCATCAGTACGGCGGAAACAATCGTCGGAAACCATGATACAACACGACAATCAGAAAGAGCAGATTTCGAGGAATCAGTCCGCACACAGGTAAATTGACAGGGCGACAAGCTGACTCTGTTGCAATCGAATCGTGCAGTTGAGTGCCGAGACGTTTCATGTATGACACCGAACATGGCCATTCGATCAGGCCGGTAAGCCAATCCGAGGGAAGGCCATCATCACCAACGCGCGCGCCAATGATGCCACC
>JBDOMX010001184.1:0-3014 GCA_039831615.1 Planctomycetaceae bacterium | reverse complement strand
GTTGAATCAGTGTCACCACCGCATTCGATTACAGAAGTGATTGCCGATCGAATGTCGTGTTGATGCGAAAGCCAGCCGTGAATGGCAACGGGAACGGAGTGGTACACATATCCGGAAACACCATCGGAAAGACCGAGAGATTCAGCAAACGCATGAGTTGATTGACCGTTGCCAACTGAGGTCGCGGCATCCGCAATCAGAGAAATTAATTCAACCCCATCACCATCAAGCGTAGCGCGCAGTTCATTCACAAATCTGCCGCCCGTCACGGTATCCTGATCGCGAGCCATTTGAGCCGCCAAAGCCACAGCGAATGCGCCGAATTCAGCTTTGGGATCAGTATGAGTGACCCGAGACGACGCACGAACCAATTCACGCATCAACTTGCGATCGTCAATTGCGGCGCCGATGATTGCAGCACGCATGGCCGGGCCATTGCCAGCAGAAAACACGCCACTTCGTTGCGGTGAGAAACCAAGCCACAATCGAACGATTGATCGTAAAGTAGCCATGCCGATTCCCGCAGGAATGGCCGCAAGCCAAAAGCGAAATCGCCAACCAAGCGACCGGCAAAAAGCATCTAAATCGCAGCCAGAGGAAATGAGCGATTGGGCAACCATGCAAGTGTGTTCGGTGTCGTCCGAGACCATCCCGCGGCGGAAGAGAAATCGGTGTCGATCAGGTGTACCGAAGAGTCTGACAGAACGACGCCGGGATAGTCCTTCGTATGGCAGGCCAATCGAGTCGCCAAGGGCCGTACCAAGGATGCATCCAACGATATGTTTCTGCGCCATATGTGGTGAGACTCTTTGGCACATAACGCCTAAGTTGACCGAGCCGACATTCGACTCGCAAGTGTTTGAGCGGGATACAATGTCGCGAAGCGATCATCCCGCGAGAATCGATACGGTCCAACGGCTTCGGTCCAACGCATTGTTATGTTGCCGATTTTGGTGTTAGCGTACAACAACTGGAATCGGAAGAACGTTGACAAACAAATAGGGCCAGTTTGTAATTACGCACCTTGCTCGGCCCCGGTTGGACGCGATGTGATGGTTCGCGAGTTATACCATGCAACGGTGACGACAATTACGAGGCCGATTATCAATCCAGCAGCAAGTCCCTGCGTTACACCAAGTCCGAGTCCGGCTTGAGCAGGGTCAATCGCGATTTCGGGAGGCATACGAAAGACAGTTCGATAATAATCTGGAGCAACTAAACCTAAGAGGTATCCAGCTCCTGCTCCGACCAATCCGAAGGCAAAACCGCTCGTGATCGTTATGACAAAGCCACGCAATGCTGTCATGATTTCTAGACTCCGCGTATCATTTTGTGCTGATTGCAAGGCAACATAACCACCAGCGTAACCGGACGCCGGGTTTTGACTTTCAATTGGACATTCGGCGAGCCCCTGCGTTCCGGTTGAAGCAATTGTTAGCCAGCCGTACGGGACTCGGTATCATGTGGTGTGATGGTCATGACCTTGCGGTACGGAATGTCGTCGTAAATCGCGATGGCTCTGTCGGAGCGATACCAACCGTCCTCCTTGCCGCCGTGGCCCATGTTGACGTGCATGTAGAAAACGCCGTTCTGTATGCGATATCCGTCGACCGCAACAGCATGGTAATCTTTTTTGCGGCTACGAACGTGCATCATCACGGGACGTTCGCTGTCAAGCTCGCTTTTAATCAGTTCACCAATCTGTCTGAGGCTCTTTGTTGGTGTTTCGTGGAGTGTTGCAGTGCACGCAAAATGTTGCGACACGGCATCGGCGCGTGCTCGGTGGCTGAGGATGTACGAACCAGTGCCGAAGTCTTTTTGTATCGCAAGCGACACACAATACAGATAGCCAGCCACTTCGCGTTTGTGCGCCACCGGCGTTCGTGTAGAAAATGAGTCCGTCAGCTTCTGAAAGTCAAACGCGTGGCTCTCCAAATCAAGCTTGAGGCTAGTTCCTGCGCTTGTCCGATATTGCACGTCTCCGCGTGGCGCCAAGCCGTGAAATCGAAGGATTTGTCCAATCGCGGTTGACCAGCAACCAACGCGCTGCTGCCGAGGAGCAAACGCTGCGTAGTCTCCGCGTTGACCCCACTGCGTGCGCAGGAGTGGCTCGACCGATGTGGGCTCTCCGCCGAAGGTGTTACGAACGATTCCAACGACAAACAGCACTAGCAATGTCCGGCGGCGCATTGGTGTGCCTCTCTTCTGGCTAACGTTTGCGTTAACGCGGACGGGAGTGACCGTTGCCGAGCGAAGCGAGCCAACTCGGCCTATTCCGGCTCGCGTTCAACGCTTTGTTCGTTGCTGCTTGCGTCATGTTGATCGTCGATTAGCCATTCATGCCAGGCGCCCGAACGACAGGTCACAATCGCAGCGATACCATAACCGACGACTTGTATACCTGCACCCAGAGCAAGCGATGTGACGGCTACTGTCGAATCGTATAGCCATAAGGCTGGGGCCGCACATGAAAGCATGATGCTAAGCACGTCGGAGAGTATGTTGTCAAAGACCCTTACCCAAACCGAAGATGGCAACTCGCGAAGTTTTTCTGGGGACAATGTAAACCGATCCCTGGCATCTGGTTCGCCAAGCAATTGGACGAAAACTTCGCGATTCCACACGCCCGTGTAGGACACCAGAGTCGCGAATGAAGGACGGCCCGTCGCAATATCGCGACGGTCATCGATCGTGCCCCAAATTGAGCCACATGCGGCAAGGATAGCGAGACTCGCTATGCCAGTGAGCCAGATCAATGTTGCGGCTCCCGTAGTTCAGACAACGAACGACTGGGTTCACCGGGCCCGAGGAGTTGACGTGAACGAGCGAAGCGAACGCGCGACGCTATTCCGGCTCCGGTTCATCCGTTTGTTATCCCGCGTTTGTTACGGCGGGGTGTGTTCATCACGTTATTTTATGAATCCTGTGAGTGACGTTCAAGGATAGCGGCAATCTCAGGAGTTGATTCTCTACGTGCGACGTCGAGTAAGGAAATGCCATCTGGAGTTAGGATC
>JBDOMX010001145.1:0-4309 GCA_039831615.1 Planctomycetaceae bacterium | reverse complement strand
CGTCCGCAGCCATTCCTGATGGGCCCACGCTCCGCCACAGAGTTTTTGTCCCAGCTCGCTGCAAATGGCGAGGTGACCCAGCACCCACACGGGCGGATGACCATTACCGGGCGCACGTTCGTACAGTCGTTCTGCCGGGATGTCCCTGACCGTTGCCCTAAAGCCCTCAATCAGGAATTCGTTAAGCATGCATTCTCGTTCAAACATCTCTAAAGCTCCGTTGTTGGTACTGGTCTGACACGACTGCCTGGCCCGGCACAGCAGGTTATCCTGTGCACGACAAAGTATGATGTTGATTATTGGCCGTGGCGGTAGTGCCGGAGCCCGGCATCGATTGCCTCCGCGAGCCGGAACCGACCACGATTCTTCGACAATTGCACTACAGCGTATTACGCTGACTCGTGACCGCGGCGGCAGTGCCAGAGCCCATGACTCATGGCCCCCGCGAGCCAGAACCCGCCACCACTTTTCGAAAACTGCGCTAATTCACGCCTGCTTCGACAGGCAGGTCCAGTGCTTCCAGAATTGCAGCCACATCGTTTTCAACCACAATGGGAGCGTTGGCGTGTGGGGATTCTGTGACGCCGTTGGGCGTGAGTTTTTTTGCTCGCAACGCCTGATCATTGGAATGGTAGGCCACCGTCAAATCCGGATCTTTGAGTTGATGGCCGGTGAGCACGCAGGCCACGCGATCATCAGCGCTGATGAGCCCCTCTTCCAAAAGACTCCGGACGCCCGCGATGGTGGCACCGCTGGCCGGTTCGCAGCCAAACCCGGATGCCGCAATCATCGCTCGCGAATCCACAATCTCCTGGTCAGACGCGCTGCGGACGACGCCGTCGCACACTGCGATCGCGCGCAGCGCCTTCTCCAGATTGACAGGGCGGTTGATCTCAATGGCAGATGCGAGCGTATGGGCGCGTTCGTTTCGTTCGTCCATCGAACTGTAGTAGTCGTCGATCGTTGCGCTGTCCACGTTCCCGTCGTTCCATGACAAATGGTCCGTGTTGACGAGTTGTTCCAGCGTATGGGCGCCCGACGCGTTGATGATCGCAAGCCGCGGAATCCGGTCGATCAGGCCGAGGTATTCGAGTTCCTGGAACGCTTTCCCAAACGCGCTGCAATTGCCGAGGTTGCCGCCGGGCACCACAATCCAGTCGGGGACTTCCCAGCCGAGTCCCTCCAGTACTCTCAGCATAATCGTTTTCTGGCCTTCCAGTCGAAACGGGTTGACGCTGTTGCAGAGGTAAATCGGATACTGTTCGCAGATTTCGCGAACCCGAGCCAGGGCATCGTCAAAGTCCCCACGAATCTGCAGCGTTCGTGCTCCGAAATCCAATGCCTGTGACAGCTTTCCATAGGCGATCTTGCCGCTGCCCACGAACACGACGCACTGGAACAGTCCGGAAACTCCTGCGTAGATGGCCAGCGACGCACTCGTGTTGCCTGTTGAAGCACACGCAGCCATCTTTGCTCCGACCATATGCGCGTGAGTCGACGCCGCGGTCATGCCGTTGTCTTTGAAACTGCCGGATGGATTCAGACCTTCGTACTGCAAAAACAGACGGCCCGGATTCATACCCACCTGAGCCGCCAGTCGATCGTTCTGCTGCAGGATGGTCTGGCCTTCTCCGATCGTGACGATTTGGTCGTCCGGGGCGAATGCCAGGAGCTCGCGGAACCTCCAGACACCGCTGAAATCGAGGGGGCGGCGACGATTCTGCCAGCGAGCTTCGAATTCACTCAGCGTTTTTGGGACTGAGATTTTTTCCCAGTTGTAACGAATATCCAGCAGGCTGCCGCAGGTCGGGCAGGCCGTGAGGATCTGCCCGATGTCATAGGTCGATTCACACCTGGAATTGAGGCAGGCCTGATAAGCGTGAGTCATCTGATCATTTCCGACGGACGTGCCCTGGGGCTATTGGCCGAGGACACCGGAGCTGAAATCGTGCGGGAAAGGCCCACTATACGCCGATTGTGGCAGCGGTTCACGATTGATAACAGGCTATTCAGGCGTTGAGCATGAACTGTTGCCGATGAAAACGCAGGTGAATCTCCAGAGCCCTCACGTTTGACTCAGGGAAGCCTTGAAACAAAGCCTTAAAGTTGTCATCCTTCCTCGCTTCACCTCGGACCGCAGCTCCTGTATTGCCGTCTGAAGAATATCCGTGCCCCACAGAGCGGGCGAATTGAGTCAAGAGCTACGGAAATGAGAATCCGCAAGGGCGATACCGTCGAAGTCATCACTGGCAGCAGCAAAGGAACACGCGGTTCTGTGCTGGCTGTGGATCCTGCTGCCGGCAAGGTCACCGTTGAAGGGGTGAACCGGGTCTACAAGCACGTGCGGCGCGGACATCCCAAGAGTCCTCAGGGTGGTCGTTTGCATGTGGAGCTGCCCATTGATGCCTCGAACGTGCAGCTGGTTTGCCCCGAAACCAACAAGCCGACGCGAGTGGGTGTACGGGTCGCTGCAGATGGCAGTCGAGAACTGTTCGCACGTCGTTCCGGCGTCACCCTCCGACAGATCACTGCAGCCAGGAAATAGCACGAACATTGTCTGAATCACTGAATGGTCGCTTCCAATCGGGAGCGGCCGTTTTCATGCGCCGAACGAGCTGGCCTCGGGATGTTTGAAACGGTTGCGAAGGCTGGATGGGATCGTGTGGACTCAGCTGTTCGAAACGACAGAATTCATCCGAGTTCATGCTGTGTGAACTCCGGGAACCACTTCAACGCTGTCCGGGAAACGTTGCTGCAGACTCAATGATATTACAGCGTATGACGCTGATTCGTGGCCGCGGCGGGAGTGCCAGAGCCCATCATTCATTGGTCCCCGCGAGCCAGAACCCGCCACGACATTTCGAAAACTGCTCTAAGGGTTCTGTCAGTTACGGTTGCCAGCGCACCGCACCGGCCCGCTGAATCTGAAGTCGCATTGCCTGACTGAGTCTCGCTGCGATTTTGCCATGCTGCCCGATCACATTCGTCTGTTCCAGCGGATCATTGTCGAGGTTGTAGAGTTCCCTTGGTTCGAATGGTGAATTCTGTAACAGCTTCCACGGACCGTCCCGGAGCGCGTCAATGCATTTGCCTCCGTAGTCGTGACCGCCTTCTCTGCGAACAAAGAACCATTCTTTCCGCAGCGGGTCCTGTTTCCTTCCCAGGAGTGTCGGCAGAAAACTGCGGCCCTCAATGGACTGATCAGATTTGATTCCCGCGGCATCGAAAAGTGTGGGCAGAATGTCCATGGTCATTCCCCACTGGGTTGTGCGACTGCCCTCAGCAATGTGCCCCGGCCACACGACTGCCGTCGGGACCTTGAGGCCTCCTTCGTAAACGGAGCCTTTGCCGTCGCGAAGGGCACCGTTTGTGGCGCCGTGCCGCAGCGCACCTCCATTGTCCGACGTAAAGACGACGATGGTGTTGTCCGCAAGTTGGTTGGATTCCAGAGCCTGCAACACACGGCCAATTGCAGCGTCCATGTGTTCTATCAGAGCCACCAGCCTGGCTCGCGGCTCTGCAATGCCGGATTCCCGGTTCAGGACCTTTGCGAGCCATTCCGGCGGCGGCTGGATTGGAGAGTGAGGAGCGTTGAACGCCAGGTAAAGCAGGAACGGTTGCGATTGCTGGCGGCGACTGTCGATGTAGTCAACAGCCCACTGACCGAACAGATCAGTCGCATGGCCCGTCGGATCGATCTCCTGAGAACCACGTCGCATATAGTTGATTCCGTGGCGACGGTGGTTGTAGTAGTCATCCATCATGTCTCCGAGGTAGCCCTGGAAATGATCGAACCCTCGCTCGGTCGGCGTGTTGGGGGACTCAAGCCCCAGGTGCCATTTGCCAACAATCGCCGTGGCATAGCCCGCACGCTGTGCAGCTTTCGGCAGCATTTCAGCGTTGGCTGCAAGATAGCCCCAGCTATTGTCTGCATGTGTACGGATGACGCCTGGGACGCCGACCAGGTCCGGATACCGTCCGCTCAGTAATGAGGCGCGTGTGGGTGAGCAGACCGGGCAATTCGCATAGAAGTTTTCGAATTTCATGCCCGACGCACAGAAGTTGTCAAGTGCCGGTGTGCGTATGTCAGGGGCTCCGTAACATTCCAGATCCCCGTAGCCGAGGTCATCTGCGAGGATGACAAGCAGATTGGGACGTTGGTCTGCTGCCTGCCCGGCGACGACCAGTGCCACGAAGAAGAACGCACTCAGATGCTGGAATCATTGGCGGATTTTAATGACGATCTGCTGGAGCAGCTTTTGGAACAGCTGCCCGCCGGGGCCCTGCTCCGGCTCGATGCCAATGGCGG
>JBDOMX010000794.1:0-4316 GCA_039831615.1 Planctomycetaceae bacterium | reverse complement strand
TGACGTATTCTCAGGCTGGCACGCGTCTTTCGCGGCCACGAGTCAGCGTCATACGCTGTCACTACCGCGGTTCGCCGCTGTCAAAGAAAAGACGGTGGTACTCGTCAGCAAATTGATATTGATTCACAAAGTCCGACGCCACTTTCAACGCTCCCTCGCGTAACACTTCATGCTGCTGCTGAGACATCGCCGCGAGAGCTTCTATGACCGAAATCATCCCGGCTGGTTGATCCAGACTCAAGTCCCAACCAGCCTGCTTCGACTTCAGGTCACGCCAGATCGTCCGGTCACTGATGATCACCGGTGTCCCCTGAGCCAGAGATTCAAAGATGGCATGTCCAAAGTTTTCGCCCAGCGTCGGCAGGACCATTGCGTCGGATCGAACCAGCAGTTGCCCGATCTCCGCTTCTGATTGGGAACCAGCAAAATCGACGGTGACGTTCTGGGGCAGTGTGTCGATGACCGACGCACACTTTTCGTAATACGAAGCGTCCTCAACCGGTCCCACAACCGTCAGTCGACATTCCACCGGCAGCTGTTTCATGGCTTCAAGCAGCCACAGCAGGTTCTTGGTGGGGTGCACACGGCCGATAAAGCACAGTCGCGCCGATCCGGGACACTTCAATCTTCTCGGTGGTGCATCGACCGGCGTCGCCGGGACGTTGGGAACCAATCTGACGGCGACATCTCCGAACACGGCCTTGATTTCGTTGATCTCATCTCTTGATGTAGCTTGAAAAACAACGTTGCGGACTAACCCCGTCGCTTTCATCAGAAAAATCAGTGGCTGTTTCTTCCACCGTTTTTGCATGAATGCTGACATTTTCAGCATCCCTCGAGGAGCCAGCACGACACGGGTCCGGGAACGAGTGACGCATGTCCAGAACAACGGCCACAGCGTGCCGGCGAACGAGAATACACTGTTCAGGTAGAGGGCGTCAGGGGGGTGACGCCTGAGTGTTGCCGCCAGGCTAACCAGTCGCCGGCAGACGCTGCTGCAGTAGACGACGGTGACTCGACCATGCCAGTTTAGCCATCGATTGGACGGCGTCTCGGGATACGGTGCATCAGCGCCCAGATCCCGATCGGAAGTAATGATGGATACACGCGTATTCGCGCCCAAAAGCATTGCCAGGTTTACACAGCTGCGGATCGGACCTCCGGCACCCACACCAGGGTCGAACCAATCTGCACAAATCAGAAGCCGGGGCTTGTTGATCTTTTCCTGCACCTGTGTGATCGGCCCTATTCCTGCTCGAAAGACGGCTTCCAGACGTCGCACTGAAGCCCTTCAGACGGGCGTTGCCATGATAAAGCAACAGTTGTTCTGTAAATTGACAGCCGACCAATGCTTCCCGAAAGAAGCGGGAATCCGGTTGCGGCGTGCCCGCACTATTTCGACGCAGCCTTATCGATGTCCTGATATAACTGCTGAAATGCGTCTGCGATTCGCTGGGCGTCGAACCTCAACCTGTTCTTTCTGCCGGCTGCGATTATGGACTCGCGGTAGTCCACATCGCGAATAACTTTGTCGAGCCCTCGACGGATGGATCCAACGTCAAACGGGTCAACAAAGCAGGCACCTTCTCCGGCAACTTCGGGCATTGAAGAGCATGATGAGGTAATGCAAATGCGTTCCACACTCTGTGCCTCCACGATGGGCAAGCCAAAACCCTCATACGTCGACACAAAGCTGACAATATCCGCTTCGTGGTAACGTTCCAGCAATTCTTCGTCAGTCAGTTGAAGAAAATTCTCGTGAGGAATTCCGTGCTCGTCCAGTGCGTCCTGTTGTGCTTCGTCAATTGGCCCCACAATGTCAAGGCGACACTGCACCGTCCTCAGTGCCTCGATCAGCCGCGGAAGATTCTTATTGGCCTTTGTGCCGATGTGAAGAATCCGTGGACACACCACATTAAAAGAGTGCGGCGACGCGGAAAACATGGCCTTGACCGGCACTGGCAGCACTTGAATCCGGTCTGACGGAAGCCCTGTCACTCGAATCAAATTACGTTTGGTCTCTTCAGAAATCACGGTGATCGCTGCAACGCGTCTTGACGGCAGGATGAACCATAACCACTTCAGCAACAGCCGCTTCCAACCCGTGTTTCGGTCCATAACCTCACAATCCAGCACCGTCAGTACGGTCCGCTTGCGCTGCAGAAACAACGTGACGTAATTAACATCGCCAGTGACATGGCTGACGTCACACTGTTCACGTCTGGCCGCCAACATATTCTGAATACGTGGCCAAATGCCACGACTCTCGTGAGGCAACACGAACAATTTGACATCAACACTTTCCTCCAGACACTCTCGAATCCTGGAGAAATACGCCTCAATGCTGAATCGTCCCTTCGGAGGAAGCCGCTGTATATGCGTTACGTCCATCACCTCTGTGCCAACAACAGGAACTAATGCACGGTCCCTCCCTGGTTTGATGAGCACTGGCTCCGCCAGTGCCTTGCAGCTTACGAAAACACTGGCAAAGCCAGTGGCACACACCAGTGCTTTGTCAAAACTCAGTTTTAGGGTAGCCGAATTCGCCAGACTTTGGATGACATAGAGAAAAACCTCCAAACTCTGGCGAGTTCGGCTACGGAACAACCCCAATCCTTAGACTCGACCACGCACTAGCTTCGGACATGCCTTTGCCCCTGCCCACCACCGTGTTCCGGCTGAACTGGTCTTTGCTCCATCGGTACCTGCAATCGTCCGAATAGAATCTGGTGTATAACGACGTAAGTAAACCAGCAGAACACTCCAGCCTTCACAAGGTGATTCAACACGACCGTCAACTCTGTTTCGGACTTTAACGCTTGTGAAAAGACAGCTGGAATCCACAACAGGAATAATACGCCCAGATTGCGTCGAGTTGTCAGAAAATAATAGAACCCGGAAAAAATAATTCCATAGCCAAACATTGCCGCAATACCACCGTCCACACCAAGATTGGCGTATGTTTCACCGACCGGACTAATCCCCATCGATGTATTCGAAGAAATCTGCAGGCCCGTAAAGCGTCGGAAGTTCTCACGACCGCCGCCGCGAGCTGCCTTGTCAAACAGGACACGTGGCAGCAGCGAATCACGCATGGCCTCTAGTAACGTGTCACCGCCCGCAAACGGTTCTCTTGCCGGTACGTGCTTTAATACGTTCGATACAATCCAACCCTGATTCAACCTGACTGCTATGACTTCTAACGCCGTGTCTCCTTCAAATGTTCCCATGGCAACGGCTGTACCAAGGTTTTCCACAATACCTGCGGACGGGTTCATCCGAATTGCGTCTCGATATTCATCCTTGTAGGACTGCAGGGTAATCAATGCGAAAAACCCCAGGCAAACCAGTCCGATTCTCAGCCCACGGGTGTTTCTTCGTGATTCACGATAGATCACCAGACTCAAAGTGATGAGGCCCCACAGAATCAATTGGTGGAACATTGCGTTCGCAAGTGAGGAAACAACCGTCAGAATCATGACGGTTGCGAGAACCCATCTGCGTTGCCCATGGCGACAGAAATAGCAGTACAATGCCCCGACATACTTGAGCTCACCCACCAGGAACGCCAAAAATCGCAGACTTGCCGGCACATAATTCTCAACCAGAGAAGCGGAGAAGCCGATCAGGCAAATCACAAGACCGGCCGTAAATACACGTCGACCGGCCTGAAACCCCATGACCTGTGTAAGATAGGGCAGACGGTCTCGTGCGATGGCGATTGGAATCAGATAAACACATACCGCCGGGATCACATACGCAAAATAGACCTCCGCGTCGATTGCCATCTGATATCTGGCAAACTGCGGGGGACTCCAGTACGAGATGACCGGACCAATCAGCAGTTGCAGGCAGTAGATGACGGACGTGGATTCCAGAATGGGGATGTCGCGCCCCAGCACCTGAATGAGGCGGCTGACCGCATACAGACTGACCGCGAATACCGGTATTTCAGGTGGCCCAATGCTGAATCGCCCCATCAGGCCGATTCCCACAAGGAATAGCACGGTCCACTTCATGTTTGCTTTCCTGTGACTGGCTGTTCTGACAGCTCAGTGACCAACGAGTAGATTTTCTGCACCAATACCTCAAACGACCAATTCTGTCCTATGTAGCGCTGACAGTAGCACCCCATTTCCAGCAGTTCCGTCCGATTGGGGAGATCGCACAGCGCCTGAGCAGCCAAATCCGATTTTGCAGATGCTTCCGGGAACAGAAAGCCTGTCTTGCCAGGCTGTATCAAATCTGCGGTTGCGCCAACCCTGCGTGTCGCCATCACCGTACGACCACTGGCCATCGATTCGTTCAATGCCAGT
>JBDOMX010000466.1:0-4326 GCA_039831615.1 Planctomycetaceae bacterium | reverse complement strand
ACCCAAACCCACGATCCCCAGCGTGCATTCGACCGTCGGGCGATTCGGAATTTCGGGAACAAACGGCCGGAGGTCATGCCAGGTGCCGTCCTTGACCACGCCGTGTATCCACGGGCCCCAGCCGCGGACCGAAAGCAACAGACGGTCCGCATGTTCTGCGATCGTTTCCGGTCCGTAGGTGTTTGTACTGACAACCAGTTTGCCCAATTCGGTCGCCGCCTCAGCGTCGATGGCATTCACGCCGGCTCCGAAGCGCGTGACCGCCCTGGCATGCTTCAACCGGGCGATCATTTCGGCGGTGACCGTATATCGGCTGAAGATCGCGGCGTCGAAACTCGCGTAGTTGCCGGCGCGCGCTTCGTCATCGTAGAAGTTGTCGAAGATTGTGCATTCGCCCCACGATTCCTCGCGAACGGACTTCCGGTCCCTGTTGCCGTTTTCCCGGCTCCCGAAACAAACCACCTTAAGCGTCATGGAATCACTCCTGCGATCGCGTCGATCAAGTCCCGTCCGATGTTCAAATCACAGAGGGCGTCAAGTTCTCGAATCCTGGTCGGGCAGCTCCGAATCCCCACGGACGAACAGTCGTTCGAACCGACGCTCGACGTCGCGCTGGACAAAAATAAATTGGCGGCGACCTACATCACCGGCGACAAGCCGTGACTGTACCACATCGGCGCGCGACGCGCAAACCCTCGACCGATCGAAATCGATGTCGGACGCGTCAAACAGGACGCAAAGGGCGGAGACAAGTAGCTCGGACGAAACGCGGTCAGCGTCGCGTGAGTGGCGCGGTATTGAGGTGCATGCCGCCGTCGAGCATCAGGGTCTCTCCGGTCACCACGTCGGCGCCACACACGAAATACAGGATGGCATCGGCGATCTTGTCGGGCGTGCAGGTCAAACGCAGCGGCGTGGTGGCTTCCAGGCGTGATCTGGTGGCATCGTACGCTTCCTTGCCCAATCCCGCTTCGAGCCAGTCGCCTTGAACGAAGCCGGGGCAAACGGCGTTCACCCGGATCTCCGGACCGAGCACCCTGGCGAGCGACAGCGTCATCGTTACCAGCGCACCTTTCGACGCGGCATAGGCCACGGAACTGCCGATGCCCATTACGCCGGCAACCGAGGCAACGTTGACGATGCTGCCCCGACCGCCGCGCTGCATCGCATCGCGCACGGCGCGGGTCATTTGGTACGCACCGACGGTGTTCACGCTGTAGACGTGCAAAAAGTCGTCTTTCGACAGGCCGTCGAGGTCGTCGTGCGCACAGAACCTGGTGGTACCGGCGTTGTTCACCAGCGCGTCGATACGTCCCCACTTGTCGAGGGCAGTCTGCGCGAGGCGGCGGCAGTCGTCGTCCTCGGCGACATCTGCGCGACAGATGACCGCTTCCACACCCAGCGCCTCGCAGGCCGCCAGAGTCTCCCGGGCCCCGGCCTCGTTGTTGTGGTAGTTGATGACTACGTGCGAGCCTCGCTCGGCCAACTGCCGCGCGCAAGCAGCGCCGATGCCTGATGATGAACCAGTAACGATGCTGACGGTGTTTTGCATATCGATGTTGGCTTGAGGGTTGAGGGTTGCGAGGTACCAAAACGCGGGCGAATTGGCGCAGTAACACCAGTCCCTTAGACTCGCCGCACGATATCCCGCAGCTTACCACACATGACGCTCAAACCTCACATGCTGGAAGCGGTTTTATGGGACTTCGGTACCTCGCTCACGCTTCGGGTTGAGATTTCTGCGTTTTTCGACGGGCTGCCAGGGGAATTAAAACGTTGTGGTCTGCCGCGACGAAAAAATTCACGTTCGCCCCGTCCGCCGCCTTGACCGCGTATTCGATCAGTCAGATCGACCAGAAATTCGCCAGCTGCCCATTGTCGAACTCGGCGTCAAACGGCAACGCTTTCAGCTCGATGTCGTTTGACCCGTGAAGGCTCGCAGCCGTGTGCTCATCCACGATCAACTCGCCAAGGCTGAGCGTGTCTTTGGCGGACACCAGGGGGAGGCCTGCCGGCACCTGTTTGATCGCCCAGTCGAGCATCTCACGATCATCTCGCTTCGTGAGCCTGGGCTCACAGCCCACCATGCTTCCGGCCGCACGAGCATTCTCCCAGGTCGCTGCACCACGAGCATCCGCGAGTTCCTGGGTCACGGCGTCCAGGCAGTTGATACCAATTAAGTTGCCGTTGGTATCCGGATGAGGCTTCGACGCGCACACGATCCCAATGGGCGTTCTCCCTTTATCTTTGACACGATGTGTGCCATCGAGTCGAAGCGACATGACGTTCGGGTCAGCGCTCAAACCGGAAACCGCCTTGCCTATCTGCCCAAGGTGCAACACTCCGATTCTCTCGAGCGGAAAGGTCGGCATCAGGCTGTCAGCGAACTCCAACAGCTCCGGCTCGCGGGTCATGAACTGTTCAGCCCGGACAGCTTCCACCAGGTGCGTACCGTGATTGGGACCGTCTACGATTGCCAGACCGCCCAGCACGCGACCGGTGGCAACCAGCGTCTCGGTCACGGAGTCGATCACCGGCCCCAAACCGTTCGTGCCGTTGATCGCGTGATACGCCTGTGCGTATTGGCGCTTGCCAAAGCCGATGAGCAGCATCTTGCGCAGCCCACTCTGCGTGCGTTTGGCCAGGATGTTGGTGTGTGCCTTGACCCGGCCGACGGGAAAAAGGACGGTGTCCGGCTGCCAGGCTACCCTGGCACACCCGACGGCAATGCCGCCGCTGCTGGCGGTTTCGACAGTTTCCATGGATGCCTCGATTGAGACGCCCATGCTCTGTTCGGTGATTCCGTAATGAGCCAGAGTCGCTTTCTGACCCTCAGCATTCGATCCGCCGTGACTGCCCATCGCCGGCACAATGAACACGTTGTAGCCTCGCGCCACAAGCACATCCACCGCCGCCTTGACGATGATGTCGATGTTCGCGATGCCACGCGACCCGACGCCCATTGCGATCTTCGGAGTCGTCGCCTGACGCCTGGCGTCCGCACTACGAGGAAAAACGTCGTCCAGCGTTTCCAGCACTTGCGCGGGAATCCGGTCAGGCGGAATCGACGGGGCGTTCACAACCGACGACTGAATAATTCGTTGAAATCGGGGCAGACTCATCCTCGGACACTCCAGGCTTGCGACGGTATACGACTACAGTAGTACGGCTGTTTGTCAGTCAGGAATCTAATCCACGCGCCCACCGTCCAACAAGTCAGGGCCGCGCCGTTCGCCGCAAGCCCTGGGAAGATTCTGTGTGCCACCGGCACCGGGCATGATTCCCAGCTTGACCTCCGGCTGCGCGAATCGCGCCGACTGGGCGGCGTAAATGAAGTCAGCCGAGAGTGCCAACTCGCACCCGCCACCGAAGGAAGCGCCGTTGACCGCGGCAATGATCGGAATCGGGCAGTTGAGCATCGCCTGGTCATCTGCTCGTAAACGGCATGTTGCTGCTGCCAAGCCTCGGTCGTCATCTCGTTGCGGTCCTTCAAGTCGGCACCGGCGCAAAACGCTTTGCTTCCGCTACCGGTCAGGATGAGACAACGCACGTCTTCTTGGTCGACGTAAAACGCGGAGAACAGATCTCGCAGCTTCAGCCCCATCTGCGTGTTGAACGCGTTGCTGCGCTGAGGGCGATTTAAGGTCACGACCAGGACATGTTGCTCTCGTCGCTCAAGCAGCAGGGTTTCGTAATCGTTGCGCATGGGCATGTCTCGTTGAGATGCGATCGGCCACTGGCCGAGATGGTCTCGGAAGAGTAATCTACACGGAAGACTCTTTGTTTGGGCAGATCGTCAAAGCACATTGGAGCATAAATTGGTCGGTATCACAGCATTCGGCGCGTATGTTCCCAAGCTTCGACTGCAACGCGAAGCGATCGCCAAGGCAAACACTTGGTTTGATCCATCGCTTGCGGCGCTGGCGCGAGGTGAACGCAGCTTCTGCAATTGGGATGAAGACAGCATCACGATGGCGGTCGAAGCGGCCCGCGATGCCACGGATACTGCCAGTCGGGGCAGCATCGAGGCAATCTGTTTGGCGTCGACGACTCTCCCCTTTCTCGATCGGCAGAATTCGGGCATTGTGGCCGAAGCTCTGCAGTTGAACGAATCGCTGCGCACGATGGACGTCACGGGATCTCAGCGGGCCGGGACGACTGGGCTGCTGAGCATGTTCGACGCAGTGAAGGCTGGCTGTAAGTCGGCGATGCTGGTGGCGAGCGAGCATCGGCGGACACGCGTTGGTTCGCGATTGGAGATGCTCAGCGGCGACGCCGCCGCGGCACTGGTGCTGGGCGAAGCGGGAGTTGCCCGGTTGATCGACG
>JBDOMX010000053.1:0-19489 GCA_039831615.1 Planctomycetaceae bacterium | reverse complement strand
GGTTGTTCTATATACAAATATACTTTTTACCTGTCTTGATTTAACCTTTAATATAGATGGTGATATGGTATCACTGTCTGTTACTATCGATCCTTCTGTATATACCGTCAAGTCATTTGTCGTCAAGCCATTATCAGTTTTACCATTTAAAGCTTCAATATCCAAAATCGGACGCGTTGAATCCGACGATTTAAATATCGTTTCATAATTGTGAGATTTGGTTAATACTTCAACCGGGGAAATACAAATATCGTGCTAAAGTTTGATGCCGCAGATCGTGCAGTAAACAGCATCCCGGTCGTGTGAATCATGGCCACAGCCTGGACACTCTTTTGGAATGGTTTTCCCTTCTGACTTAACAGCTTTGCTAATTTCAACAGAGATGATCCCGGTGTGGGTGTGGCGCTCGACCTCAGACAGTCCACCGCAGAACTTCGGGACGCAGCAGTGACTGATTGTCCGTCGCTCTGGTCAGCACGAGAGCGATGTTATCTTCGAACCGAAACAGGCGCTTGTGCTGTTCGCAGAACTCGACCGCTGCGTGTTGACCTCCATAGACCTGCTGCGGTGAAAAATCAAAATCCAAATGCCTGGCACCGGTCGACACAACGCCGACGAAAATCAGCGTCATGGCCAGGGCACGTCGAGGAGCCGAGATAGACAGTGCGATCAATGGCCGCATTCAGAATCGTTCCTGCCGGAGATGAGTCCATTGCCAACGGCCGAATCAGACTGCAGAATCCCACGGGCCGCGACGCTGAAATCGGGGATTCTCATGTGTATCTTTGTTTTTCCAGGATCTACCCATCGGCCGACCGGCAAACTTGCGAAGGCTCACCCGCCATTCTGTCCAGCGAACAAAACGGGCACGAAATCTGCGTCCTGCAATTGACCCGCTTCAAGTCATTCGCTTCGATGACGTGATGCCAGCTCCCACCATTCCGCGACTGCCATATGTTCATCTGAATCTCAGGCGCAACCCTTTCGGCGAACTTACAACTGAAGAATGGACGGCCCTGGCAGACGTGGATGTGAAACCGTTGCTGCCAGTACTCCGGATATCGCACACGGCGATTCAGTTCATTGGAGAAAAAGGTTACGGCAAGACCACTCATCTCCTGGCAATACGATCACATTTTGAATCGGCCGGCTATGTGCACCTCCCGGAGGGCGAACGTCGTCGGATTCCGGCTGGGGCGCCGTTGCTGATCGATGAAGCGCAGCGCCTGACGATTTGGCAGCGGTTTCAGCAGTTCCGCTCCCGCGTGCCGCTCGTACTGGGGACCCATCGTGATTTTGAGACTTCATTGCGACGAGCCGGTCGGTCGGTGATCACGATTCAAGTTGCGGAAAGAATGAATGCTCAACGGCTTCACCGACTGCTCAACGCCCGTATCTCTGCGGCACGCCGGCAGTCTGGACCAATCCCGACCGTGTCCCTGAAGTCCGCTCAGAATCTGCAGGAAGCATTCGGTCCCGACATCCGTCAGATCATCCACCAACTTTATCGCAGAACCCAACGGTTGCAGTCGATTGGGGAATTGAGTGGAGATCGCGACGGCGACGGCTGATGTCAGATCGCGTCCCCGTTGTCTTCCCTTCTCCGGTTTTGGAGAGGAGGTGCCCGAAGATCGAACGAGATGGCGGGGGGACTGCCACAGTTTGAATTTCCGTCCGTCATGGCGAAGCAGCGGCGGACGTCACCGTGATGAGCGGCCCGGGCAACGTCAACACAATCGCCGACAACTATTTCGCGGCGCCACCATCAGTCGGTGGCCCTCGTCGGCCTCGACGCCCTCTACCACTGGTTTTCTTTAGCGCTGTGGACCCGGTTGAGGTCGATGCCTGTGCCGCTCCGCCGGCAGTCTCACCCGTTCGATTCGGAGTGCGCGATCGCGGGTTCCTGCGGCGCCGATTCCTGCTGCCTGTCCCTGACCTTTCGCCTTTGGAATCGGCGTTGGCTTCAGACTCCGCGAGTGGTTCGGGGGTACGACCATCCTCAAGCAGTTTGAACCCAATCAATCTCTCGATGCTCTGCAGGTGACTGGCCTCATCCGGACTGCAGAATGAAATCGCAACTCCAGTGGCTCCGGCACGCCCGGTGCGGCCAATTCGATGCACGTAACTTTCCGGTTCCACCGGCATTTCAAAGTTGATGATGTGAGTAATTCCCTCCACGTCGATGCCTCGAGCCGCCAGGTCTGTGGCGACGAGCACCTGGACTTTGTCGGCGCGAAAGGCGTTCAACGCCTGTTGGCGGGCGTTCTGTGATTTGTTCCCATGGATGGCGACCGCTTCAATGTCGTCACCACGCAAATACTCAGCGACGTAGTTCGCACCGCGCTTCGTTCTGGTAAAAACGATGGCCTGCCCCACGTCGCCCGCTTTGAGGAGTTTGCTGAGAAGCGGCTTTTTCTGACGATGCCCGGCAAAAATCACCCGTTGATCGATGAGTTCCACGTTGGTCTGGTCCGCGTCCACCTTCACCACGACCGGTTCATACAACAGCCGCTCTGCCAGCTTTTTGATGGTGTGCGGCATCGTCGCGGAAAAGAACATCGACTGCCGGCGAACCGGCAGCGATTTTATGATTCGCTTGAGATCCGGCAGAAAGCCCATGTCGAGCATCCTGTCGGCCTCATCGAGCACGAAGATCTGCAACCGATTCAGGAAGATGTGCTCCTGATTCATCAAATCAAGCAATCGTCCTGGAGTGGCCACCAGAATTTGAACGCCTCGTTGAACAGCCGTCACCTGCCGCCCCTGACCAACTCCACCGTAAATCAACGCATGTTTCACGTTGACGTGGCGACCGTAGGTATCGCAGCTGTCGCCGATCTGAATGGCCAGTTCACGTGTGGGAGCCAATATCAACGCCAGCGGACGATTCGCGACCGTTTTGAAGTCGTTCTCCGCGAGATGATTCAGAATCGGCAGGACGAATGCGGCCGTCTTGCCGGTCCCTGTCTGGGCACAGCCCAGGATGTCATAGCCCTCCAGTGCCGCGGGAAGCGTTTTTTCCTGGATGGGAGTCGGAGTTTCGTAGCCTTCCTCCCGAACCGCCTTTTGCAGCGGGGGAATGAGATCAAATTGTTTGAAGTCTGACACAGGAAAAAATGGGCCTCAGGGTGGTCCGAGCAATGAATCGTGCGGCGAAGTTGCCCGGAAAACGTCCAACCCGGTGTTCTGTCCCCACAAGCAATCCGGAGAGTATAGCGAGGTGGCATCCGCAAAAGGTAGTGGGCTGCCACCCGTATTCCGGCTTCGCAAAGATGGCGTCCAGTGTGCCTGTTGGCAATCAACAAGTCGAGCCGTTGATTTCAGTTACAGATGCAGACGCGTTGTTGATCCGGCGGTCGGCCCGTCTCAGCGACCGGCAGAAATCGGAGCTGCACCGCCCGCTCGTGGGATTCGCAGGGATACCACCTGACCGGAATTGAATCCGGAGTCACCATCGAGCTTCAGGAATACAACTCCCGGATTGGTGAGCCTTCATTCAGGACCGGGAACACGCGGCCGCCCTGGTCTCGGAAGTTGTGGTGGTAGTTGATCCCGAGGAAATGGTAGACCGTTGAGAGCACGTCGCCCGGAGAATACGGTTCTGTCACCGGCCAGGCTGCCCGAGAATCGGTTTCGCCAATCATCTGCCCCGTTCGAATTCCGCCCCCCGAGAATAGCACGCAGGCTGCTCCTGGCCAATGGTCGCGTCCGGCGTCCTTGTTGATGTGGGGAGTGCGACCGAACTCACCATGGGCGATCACCAGCACACGTTTGTCCAGCCCTCGCTCATACAGGTCTGTCACCAGAGCTGAAATTGCCGAATCCATTTTCGGAAGAGAATTGTTCTTCAAAGTCCGGAAGTTGTCCGTGTGAGTATCCCAGGAGGCGCCTGAGAGCACTGTCACGAAGGTGACTCCCGCCTCGACCAGCCGCCGCGCGAGCAGGCAGCTCTGTCCGCCACTGTGATTGCCGTACTGGTCGCGCAAGTGCCGGCTTTCCTGCGACAGGTCAAACGCGGCGGCCGCCCGACCGCCGGTGACCATTTCGTAAGCTGCTTTTGAGAACTCATCGAGGCTTTCGAAATCTTCCGACTGTTCCAACCGGCCGGCCAGTCGATCCAGTCCGGCACGGAGGCGCCTCCGTTCATTCATACGTGGCCAGTTCAGGTCGCCGGCGGCAGAGAGGTTCTTAACCTCAAACTCTTCCTGACTGGGATCACTGTTGGGAGCGAATGGATTGTGAGCCAGACCCAGATAGGCAGATCCGCCTATCAGTTGTTTCTTTGGCAGAGCAACGTACCCCGGCAATCCGATTCTGTTCGCGCCGCGCAGCCTGGACACCACCGAACCGATCGAGGGATTGAAATTGGTCTTCGCGCTCACGGTCGCTTCGTATCCGGTCATCATCCAGTGCGAAGCAGGCAGGTGAGTGGGATTCGTATGCTGGACCGATCGCACAATCGCGAGCCGGTCCATCACCGCTGCCTGGCGCGGTAGATGTTCTGAAAAGCTGTAGCCGGCAACCGACGATGAGATGGGCGTGAATTCACCACGAATCTCACTGGGTGCGTGCGGCTTCAGGTCGTACATGTCAATGTGGCTGGGTCCGCCTCCCATAAAAATCTGGATGACCGCTGTGTCACCGGGCAATGGTGTCGAACTGGCCGCGGATAATCGCAAATGATCCGCGAGCGACCATCCGCCCAGACCCAGCGCTCCGACCTGTACGAATGTACGGCGCCCCAGCCGGGCAGTGGGTGGCACAAATGACTGTGAGTCTGATGTCACGTCGTCGTCTCACCTGTTGATGCGGCGTTTGACAGCCCGCGATCATTTGAATGGCCCGTGGAGACCGACTGACCGACTTCAGTCACTCGACCTGCTCTGGCTCAAAAAGATTCAACGGCAACAGTATGCGCTAGCCGGCGATTCCGGTCCACCTGCAATTCATGTTCTATTCCTTTCGCTGCCCCTCCGAGTTGGAGGGCGCTGTCATGAATCGCAAACAATTCCTGCTCCCGGCGCTCGCGAGAGAGTTGCCGAAAGCGGATCGACTGAATTCTTCCCGTCTTTTGGCGTCGTATGACCGTGCATCGGTTGCCGAGACGGTTGATTGCGAGGCGGTTGCCGGGGGGGCGACTGTCGTTTCCCGGCGTGGCGACGGGACCGTGGAACGGCTCCCGTCAGTGGCTGGCGGCGTCGACTCTCGCTGAGCCCCAGGCTTCTTTCCCCAGCGACGAAATGGCATCTGCATGGTTGACGACGTATTCAACCGCGAATCGCAGAATGACCTCCCTGATCGCACAGCGGCGGCGACGGTCAACGGAGTGCGACCGAGTCGGTCGTCGAATCGCTGCGTTTGGGACTTCGCACTCACAGGTCCAACCGTGATCAATTGATCATCTATTGATCATCCGATAAGCGATCTGCACAAGAAGTGATCAACCTGTCACGGTATTCATCATCAATCGAGAGAACGTTGAATCTCCCTCGTCGTCGTTGAGATGCGGGACTTGTGAAGGACGCCAAGGTCTGAAAAAAATCCCTCACGTCAGGACGCTCGCACCATCCCAGACAACCGTGGAACAAACGTGCTTTCAAGCGGTTGTCGCTGAGAAAAGTGGCACCGGACACTGATTTGTCAGGCACGGAGGTGGTCACCGGTCTCAATGCCAACTCTATGCCAAAGTGGAAAAAGTGTTTAAGCTTGTCGCGTCTCCCGCAACTGTGACTGGCTATTTCCTGCCGAATCCGGCGGATCGGAGTGACTTGAAGGGATCTGGCATCTGCTTTGCTCACGAGAAACACCACCATGACATGGGCAGCACTTCCCTTTCGATCGACAGCGGTAGACAGCCGGTGGTTGCGACAGTGACCTGTTCGCGAATGACCTTCAGCAGCCAGACGGACATGCCTCACGCGCGTCGCGGAAGTATCGAAGGTCGGTGGTCCCGACAGTGCAATCTGCTTAAATCGCACCTTGCCCCTGATCGATCGGGTGGGAAGTCATCGGGAACCGAGACGGCTCATTCGGAGTTTGATTGCTCGAAACCGGGTACCGCTGGTCGAAACCTGACTGGACGATGACGGACAAGCCAGAAAGCCACTGCAAGAGACATGACTGATCCTACATTTCATGATTACGACACAGAGGGCTTCGCCGACGAATTGTTCTACAGCAATGGGTCTCCACGCGGTGGCAGTGAAGTACTTGTCAGCAAGATCGATCACCTTCCGCATGATGAACTTCATCTCAGGCAGCAGTCGATTGAAAAGGCTCTGCTGCGAATCGGCATTACGTTCACGGTGTATGGCGATGAGTCCGGAACCGAGAGAATATTTCCGTTCGACATCATCCCCCGGATCGTGGAGGCGTTTGAGTTTCAGCATATCGAGGCCGGTCTCAAACAGCGGATTACGGCGCTCAACCTGTTCCTCGCTGACGTGTACAACGGACAGAATATCGTCAACGACGGGATACTGCCGCGAACAATTCTGGAGAAGTCAAAGTGCTACCGTCCTCAGTGTGCAGGCCTGCAGCCGCCACAGGGGATCTGGTGTCATGTCAACGGAACAGACCTGGTTCGTCATAGTGACGGAGCAATTTACGTTCTGGAGGACAATCTCCGTTGTCCATCCGGCGTCTCCTATGTGCTCCAAAATCGGATGTTAATGAAGCGCAGTTTTCCAAGGATTTTTGCCGATTCCCGTGTCCGGCCGGTGATGGACTATGCGAGTCGTCTTTACGAAACGCTGGCTTATATCTGTCCCAATGATGTGGTCGAGCCGACAATCGTGGTCCTCACACCCGGCATCTACAACTCAGCGTACTACGAACATTCATTCCTGGCTCAGCAGATGGGGCTCGAACTGGTTGAGGGCCAGGATTTGGTTGTGCACGACGATCACGTGTATATGCGGACAACATCAGGTTTTCAGCAGGTTGATGTGATTTACCGTCGCATTGACGATGACTTCCTGGACCCGACGGCATTCCGTGAGGACTCCACGCTGGGTGTCCCCGGACTGATGGACGTCTATCGCAAAGGCCGCGTGGCCCTGGCGAATGCACCCGGAACCGGAGTCGCCGACGACAAGGTCATCTATTCCTTTGTCCCGGACATGATTCGCTACTACCTGAATGAGGATCCGATTCTCCCGAACGTGCCCACGTACATCTGCGAACGAGAGGAAGATCGCCGTTACGTGCTCGCTCATCTGGATGAGCTGGTTGTCAAAGCGGCCAATGAAGCGGGCGGCTACGGAATGCTCATTGGCCCGCACGCCACAAAAGAAGAGCGATCCCGATTTGCCGAGCTGATTCAAAAAGATCCTCGCAACTACATCGCGCAACCGACATTGTCTCTGTCCAGAGTGCCAACTCTGGTCGACGATCATTTCGAAGGCCGGCATGTCGATTTACGGCCTTACGTTCTTTACGGAGAATCTGTTTGGGTCCTGCCGGGTGGATTGACTCGAGTTGCTCTCAAGAAAGGTTCCCTGGTGGTCAATTCATCGCAGGGTGGCGGAAGCAAAGATACCTGGGTGATCGCTCCACATGGAACGACCGTCGACGCGTCGGAGGTCACACTGTGAGTCGGACTTCAGCCGGACTGTGGCAGGACATCGGAGAGGACGCGCCATGCTGAGTCGAGTGGCCAGTTGTATTTACTGGATGGCGCGGTACGCGGAACGCGCAGAAAACCTTGCACGATTTACTGAGGTGACGTTCAGCTTCAGTCTGGATCAGCCGGACAGCAGCGTTGAACAGTGGGAACCGCTGGTTCGCGCGACGGGTGACGAAGAGTATTTTGCGAAGGCTTACGGTGACTTTACGTCCGAAAATGTCAGGCGTTTCCTGACCTTCGATGCCGACTACCACGGTTCGATTCTGACGGCTGTCACCAACGCACGTGAGAATGCCAGAACTGTCCGAGAAGCCATTCCTCGAAATTTTGGGAGCAGCTCAATACGCTTTATTATTTTGTGCGCGACGCGTCGTCCACACCAATCCCTGAGGAACCTGCTTTCTACGTCGATATTGTTCAGCATTGCTACAAGTTGACCGGGATCCTGCATTCGACGATGACTCGCGACACCGGATGGCATTTTGCCAATGTCGGCCAGTCCCTCGAACGTGCAGACAAGATCAGTCGGATTCCGGACGTGAAATACTTCACGCTGCTCCGCGATGTCAGTGATGTGAACACGACGTTCGATGACCTGTTGTGGTCGGCCGTGCTGCGTTCCGCCTGCGGTTTCGAAATGTTTCGCAAGCGACATCGCGCGATTACCGTTCCACGGATCGTCAACTTTCTGATTCTGAACGATCGTGTTCCGCGAGCCATTCGTCACAGCGTTCAGCAGGCACGTGACTCCCTGGCTCAGATCGACGGTCCGACCGCAGATGTCGACAACGTTGCGCTGATCAAGGCTGATCAGCTTGTGGCAACCCTCAGCACGACCGACGCAGAGACGATCATCAACGGCGGCATGCATGAGTTCATTGATTCCCTGCAACAATCCCTCAATGAAATTGGTGCAGCGATCAACGATACGTATTTTGCGCTGAGGCTGTTCTCCGTGCAGAAACAATATCAGCATCAGCAGTCGTGATCAGCGGCAACAGCTCGGGCGGACGACGCTGAGACGGGCGCTCCCGCACTGAATTCAAGGCAACGAAACATTCCTGGTTCGAATCGGGCAAGCTGGCAAGAATCGCTTTGCTGGCTCGGGCAACCGGTCGCTACCACCAGCAGTATATCAAACAACATGACCATTCGTGTCGCCCTTAATCATCGTACTCATTACCGCTACGACCGGCTGATCCACCTTGGTCCGCAGGTGGTCCGTCTGCGACCAGCGCCCCCATTGCCGGACCCCGATTCACAGCTACTCGCTTCGAGTTGAACCCGACGATCACTTCCTGAACTGGCAGCAGGATCCGCACGGGAATTTTCTGGCGCGCGCCATCTTCGAAAAGCAGACTCGTGAACTGGTCGTCGAAGTTGATTTGATCGCTGAGATGACGGTGATCGACCCTTTCGAGTTTTTTGTCGAAGAATCTGCCGACAGGTTCCCCTTCACTTATGACCCATTGCTGGCCACAGACCTCGCTCCCTTTCTCAAACGTTCAGCTCCTGGCGCCAAATGGCAGGCGTTGATCGACGACATCGATCAAAGTGAATGCCGAACGGTCGATTTCATTGTCGGTCTGAATCGTCGACTCCAGCAGGAGATTGCCTACGAGATCCGCATGGAACCGGGCGTTCAGACTCCGGAACAGACACTGGAACTGAAGAAAGGGTCGTGCCGTGACACCGGCTGGTTGCTGGTGGAGACGCTGAGACATCTGGGACTGGCCTCGCGTTTCGTCTCCGGCTATCTCATCCAGCTGACACCGGACATCAAATCGCTGGACGGCCCCAGTGGGACAGAAATTGACTTCACTGATCTGCACGCCTGGGCCGAAGTGTTTCTTCCCGGTGCCGGCTGGGTTGGTCTCGACCCCACATCCGGTCTCCTGGCCGGTGCAGGCCATATCCCATTGGCCTGCACTCCCGAACCCATGTCGGCGGCGCCGATCTCTGGTGGAATTGGCAAGTGTGAAGTCGACTTCGACGTCCGCATGACCGTCACTCGAATTCACGAGGATCCTCGTGTTACCAAACCGTACTCTGAGGCACAATGGGCAGAGATCGAGGAGCTCGGTCGGGAGATCGACCGGAAACTGGACACGGCTGACGTGCGACTGACAATGGGTGGCGAGCCGACATTCGTCTCCATTGATGACATGGATGGCGACGAATGGAATTCTGCCGCAGTAGGTCCTCAGAAACGGCGGATGTCGGAGACGCTGATTAAACGCCTGCAGCAACGGTTTGCGAAAGGCGGTTTCCTGCACTATGGGCAGGGCAAATGGTATCCCGGTGAGTCGCTGCCAAGATGGGCTCTGGGCTGCTATTGGCGGAACGACGGGGTTCCCATTTGGAACAATCCGGATCTGATCGCTGACGTCGATCGCGACTACGGACTGAAAATTGATGCTGCCCGGCGATTCACTCAGCACTTGAGTCGGATTCTGGGTGTGACGGACAGGTATATGGTTCCGGTGTACGAAGACGTGGCGCACTATCTCTGGAAAGAGCAGCGGCTTCCGGTCAACGTCTCACCCGATGATCCCAAACTCAAAGATCCGGAAGAGCGCGCTCGGCTGGCCGCTGTGTTCAATCGAGGAGTCGGTGAGCCGGTCGGGTTCGTCATGCCGCTGAAGAGACAATGGTGGCAAAGTCAGCATCGCCCCTGGACGACGGGTCCGTGGCCCGTGCGCTCAGACAAAATGTTCCTTCTGCCAGGTGACTCGCCGATCGGCCTGCGTCTCCCTCTGGATACCCTTCCGTGGTTGCCTGAATCACAGATGCCGGTCCTCCAGCCGCCTGACCCACTCCTGCCTCAACCGCCCCTGCCGTCCCTGGAGGATCGTCGACAGAGATTCCTGCAGGGGGAACCCGAATCACGCGGGCAAAGCGGGATTTCCCAGCAGCGTCCCGCGCATGACCACGATCACAAAGAAGACTCGGAGTCCGACGACGCGGATGCCAAACAGGTCATCCGGACCGCCGTGTGTATCGAGCCACGTGACGGTCGACTGCACATTTTTATGCCGCCCGTGGAGATCCTGGAAGACTACCTCGATCTGCTGATTGCGGTCGAAGCAACAGCCGAAACGCTGCAGATGCCAGTGGTGATTGAAGGCTACCTGCCGCCTCACGACGACCGGCTGGACCACTTGAGAGTGACTCCTGATCCGGGCGTGATCGAGGTGAACACGCATCCGTCGTCGACATGGGAACAGCTGGTCGAGCGCACGGAAGGAGTCTACGAAGAAGCCCGACTCACTCGGCTGGGGACGGAGAAGTTCGATCTGGACGGCACGCACACGGGCACCGGCGGTGGCAATCATGTCGTGCTCGGTGGTCCTGCACCGGTTGACAGTCCCTTTCTGCGTCGGCCGGATCTCCTGAAGAGTCTCGTCGGGTTTTGGCTGAATCACCCGTCGTTGTCTTATCTGTTCAGCGGGAAATTCGTGGGCCCGACCAGTCAGGCACCGCGGATTGACGAAGGCCGAGCCGACGCGCTCTACGATCTGGAACTCGCATTTTCTCTCACACCCGGTCGCGATGAGGCCGCTGCACCGTGACTGGTCGACCGCCTTTATCGGAATTTGCTGGTCGACTTAACCGGCAATACTCATCGGGCCGAATTCTGCATCGACAAACTGTATTCACCGGACAGCAATACCGGGCGACTGGGACTGGTGGAGCTGCGAGGGTTCGAAATGCCCCCGCATGCCAGAATGAGTCTGGCTCAACAGCTGCTGATCAGGGGCCTCGTGGCGAAATTTTGGGAAACACCGTGGGACCAGCCTCTCATGCACTGGGGGACACAGTTGCATGATCGCTATCTGCTGCCCTGGTTTGTGTGGTCCGACCTGGCAGAAGTGGTCGATGAACTGAATCGATCTGGTTTTGCCTTCGATCGCAGCTGGTTCGCCTCGCACATGGAGTTTCACTTTCCACTGATTGGGGAAACGACTCAACAGGGAATTCATCTGGAGTTGAGAAATGCGATTGAACCCTGGAACGTACTGGGTGAAGAATCTGGAGGCGGTGGTACCGTGCGGTTTGTGGACTCGTCGATCGAACGGCTGCAGGTCAGGGTTCAGGGACTGACGGGCAACCGGCACGTCGTTTCCTGCAACGGACGTCGTGTGCCCCTGCATCCAACGGGCGTTCAGGGCGAATTTGTGGCAGCTGTGCGCTACAGAGCCTGGTGTCCGCCGAATTGTCTGCACCCCACGATTCCTGTGCATGCACCGCTGGTTTTTGATATCCTCGACGACTGGTCAGAACGATCGATCGGTGGCTGCACGTATCATGTTGCCAACCCCACTGGCCGAAATTCTGAAAGCTTTCCGGTCAACGCCTATGAAGCAGAGGCCCGCCGCATGTCTCGATTCTTCCGGATGGGACACACACCAGGTCAGGTGAAGATCCCTCCCGCTGAGGTCAATCCTGCATTTCCACTCACGCTGGATCTCCGCCGCAAACCGGCATCCGCATGACGCCGTCTCCCCACCTGACGCAGATGCAGCAAACGCAGTCTCAGCACGTCCCGCAAACGCTGTTCGGAAACTATTCCCCGCCGAGTGATACATTCGACGAGGCCTTCACCAGTTTGCGTGAACCACGAGCGGTCTGGCAACCGTTGCTGCAGCGCCTCGAAGAAATGGGAGACGCCACACTTCGTCAACGGTGGCTGCAGGCGCAGGCTCAAATTGACCGCGACGGCGTGACCTATAATCCTCATGACGACGACGGAATTGTCTCACGGCCATGGATGCTGGATGCGATTCCGATGGTGCTCGCGGAAAACGAATGGAAGCAGCTGACTGATCGGCTGTCCCAGCGCGGTCGAGTTTTTGAGGCGCTGCTGGCAGGCCTGTTTGGCGAGCAACGAGTCCTCAAAGATAAGGTCATTCCTCCCGACCTGCTGTTCGGACATCCTGCCTGGTATCCGGCTTATCAGCAGCTGAACCTGTCCGGGAAGCGGCTGCTGACCTACGCGGCGACGGACCTTGCACGAGCTCCCGACGGAGAATGGTGGGCCACCGGAGACCGCACACGTTCACCGTTCGGACTCGGCTACGTGCTGGAAAACCGTATCGTCACGTCCCGGATGCTGTCACCTCTTTTTCGAAGTCTTCCGGTGTGCAGACTGGCTGGATTCTATGCGGCCGTGAAACAGCGGCTCCTTGAACTGGCTCCGCGGTTCAAGGAGAATCCCCGCATCGTGTTATGGTCAAAAGGTCCGCAAAGTCGCGGCTATTTTGAGGACTCCTATCTCGCGAGGTACCTCGGCTACACTCTGGCGGAAGGTGACGATCTTGCCGTTCGTGACAACCGCGTCCAGCTGCTGACTTTGGGCGGACTGCTGCCCGTTGAAGTGTTGTTGCGGCGCGTTGACGACGATGATTGCGATTCCGTTGAGCTCAACCCGGCGTCGAGCATCGGGATCTCAGCGTTGCTGGATGTGGTACGTTGCGGCCGGGTCGCGGTGGCGAACGCCATCGGCAGCCGGCTGGTTGAGTCCGCTGCCTTTCTGCCTTTTCTGCCCGCGGTTTCTCGTCATCTGTTGCAGGAAGATCTGCAACTCCCCTCCGTGGCGACCTGGTGGTGCGGAGACAAAGCGGCCCGCAGCCACGTGCTGGCAAACATTGACAGCATGCTCATCCGCCCTGCGTTTCGGATGGAAGACGTTCGTCCCACCGTCGGACACTCGCTCAATGCAGCAGATCGCAAAAAACTGCTGGAGAAAATCTCTGCCGATCCCCACAACTACGTCGGACAGGAGATCGTATCGCGATCCACAACGCCTGTCCTGACGGACTCCGGCGTCAAACCGTGGTACGTCGGACTCCGCGCATTCCAGGTCGCGACGAACGACGGGTTTCAGGCCCTGCCGGGAGGACTCGCGCGGGTCTCGGCGGATTCAGACAGCCTGAATTTCACCATGACCGACGGCGAACGAAGCCAGGACGTGTGGGTCATCTCTGAGAAGCCGGTCGAACAGGTGAGTTTGCTGGCCGCTCCTGCCAGCCAGATCGAACCGCGCCGCAGTGGCGCAGAACTGCCCAGTCGTGTCGCCGACAATTTCTTTTGGCTCGGAAGATATGCCGAGCGGGCTGCACAGTCAGCGCGCCTGCTGCGTACACTCTTCACCAGCCTGGAATCAGAAGACACGGACGGTCCTGAAAACACACCCATTCTTCGTGTCCTCGCCAGTCAGGGACAGATCGAACCGGACCATGTGGTGCCGGAGCTCAGTCGTACGTTCGCCGACGTGGCGACCGAGCTGCCTGCATCCGTTCTGGACGCGTCGCGACCACTGTCACTGCAGTCGTCCGTCAACAACGTCGTGCGGACAGCAATACGAGTTCGTGATCGAATTTCGCAGGACATGTGGCACTCGATTGACCGCTTGAATGATCGGTTCGTGCAGGCAGACAAACAAGGTGATCCACGGTCAGTGGACATGCTGGGATTGCTTGAAAATGCGCTGGTCAATTTGTCGGCATTGGTGGGCCTCGTCGCTGAGGGAATGACGCGAACACTTGGATGGCGGTTCTTTGATCCTGGATGTCGCATTGAACGCAGCTGGCAAACAACTTCCATATTGAAAAGCTTCTTTGCCGAGCACCGCAGTGACGATCCGGAGACTCTGGAGGCCCTGCTGAATACGACCGACAGTCTCATGACGTATCGCACCCGGTACCTGGCCACGTTTCAGATTCCGGTGGTTCTGGACCTGTTGATGACGGACACCACGAATCCACGTTCGATCATTTATCAGATGATTCGCATCAACAGTCATCTGGCGGCGATGCCCGGAAATGAGGGACGTGCATTGCTCACACCAGAGCAAAAACTGGCGATGTCGCTGGCGAATACGGTCCGTTTGGTCGACGTGTACGAGCTGAGTGAATGGGACAGGTCCGCCGGGCGACCGCAGTTGAACAAAATGCTCATGCGGCTCGACGAGCGACTGCCAAGGTTGTCAGCCGCAGTCTCCGGTCGATTTCTGATTCATGCAGGAGTTCCGCGACACTTTGGGACCTCCGTTCGCAAACCTGACAGCGCCACGGGCCCCGTCTGATGCATTCCTGACCACTACTGGTCACACCACGTTCTGTGGACCGAACCGTGAACTACAAAATTGCACATTCCACGACATATCAGTATTCGACACCGGTCAGCGTGTGTCACAACGTCGTCGTCCTGGCGCCGCAGGTGAGCAGACATCTCCATCTCACGAGTCATCGTCTCCTGGTTCGTCCGGCTTCTGAACGGATCGAAGAGCGAACGGACATGTTTGGGAACACCATCCACCGTTTTTCACTGGGAGAACATCATTCCCAGTTGGTCATTTCGTCAACAAGTCAGGTGACTGTGACTCCCCCAATACTGCCCCAGTTCGAAAACTCCCCGAGTTGCAGTGACGTGAAGGCCGGCATTGCACAGCAGACCGACGCCAACTGGCTGTCGGTTTCCGCACACAGGTTTGACTCTCCCCGGATCACGAGAACCGTGGCTTACGCTGAGTATGCTGCGTCGGTTATGCGCGATGATATTCCGGTTCTCGTGGCGGCCCGGGAGCTGACTCGACGGATCTTTGATGACTTCACGTATGACAGCGATGCCACCGATGTGAACACGCCGACTGACACGGCTTTTGCCAGCCGCAGCGGCGTCTGCCAGGACTTTGCACACATCGCAGTGACCTGTCTGCGGTCACTGGAACTGCCTGCCCGCTACGTCAGCGGATATCTTCGTACGATTCCCCAGGAGGGCAAGGAGCGGCTGATCGGTGCTGATCAGTCGCACGCCTGGGTTGCTGTCTATTGCGGGAGTGAACTCGGATGGGTGGAATTTGACCCAACCAACAACTGTGTCTGCGGAAGCGATCACATCCCGATCGCCTACGGACGCGACTATGGCGATGTCGTGCCCATCAAGGGAGTCTTCCTGGGCGGTGGTGAACCCGTTCTGTCGGTCAGTGTTGATGTGGCACCGGAAGACAATCAGCCGGCAGCAACACCGGGACCCGCAATATGAAGACGTGTCAGAAGGTCCGAACCTACGGAGATTGATGACTGATGCCAACGCAGGAACTCGATCGACTGGAGGCGGAAGCGCGCCGCGAGTCCGGCGAAAACTGGAAACGCTGGGGGCCTTATCTGGCCGAGCGCCAGTGGGGGACTGTTCGCGAGGATTATTCGGCGGAGGGAGAACCGTGGAAACATTTTCCCTGGGAGCAGGCCATCTGGCGCTCCTATCGCTGGGGTGAAGACGGACTGCTGGGGATGACGGACCGGCAATGTCGCCTGTGTTTCGCAATCGCACTGTGGAATGGTGTTGATCCTGTCCTCAAAGAGCGACTGTTTGGCCTGACCGGACCCGAAGGGAATCACGGCGAAGACGTCAAGGAGGCCTACTACTACCTCGATGCCACACCCACGCACTCGTACCTCAAGGCGATGTACAAATATCCGCAGGCCGCCTTTCCGTATGACCAGTTGCGCAGCGTGAATGCAGCACGGTCTCGGCATGAACGAGAGTTCGAACTCACCGACACCGGTGTCTTCGACGAAAATCGCTACTTCGATGTGCAGATTGAATATGCCAAAGCCGCTCCTGAGGACATTTTGATTCGCATTCAAGTCTCCAATCGGGGACCGGATGCTGCTCCCATTCATGTCTTGCCAACGTGGTGGTTTCGCAATACCTGGTCGTGGCCTTCGGCCGACGACACACTCACGCGGAAGCCCCGCCTCAGTCAACTGGCAGAGCAATCCCTGCTGGCCGAGCATGCAACACTCGGCGAGTTTCAGTTGACTGCCGGACCAGGGGCCGGCAACGAGACGGTGGGCTGGCTGTTCACTGAGAATGAAACGAATTCCTGGCGGCTGGACGACGACTCAAGTCACAGCCCTTCCTGCAAAGACGCGTTCCACCTGGCAGTGGTCAACGGTTCGTCGGGCGTGCTCAATCCCGACAGCTCAGGGACCAAGGCGGCCGCGCACTACACCTACAACATCGCTGCCGGAGAGTCGGTGGAAATCCGACTGCGCATGACTTCGACTGCTGTCACTCGGGCCGAGTCTGTCGGCGATGATTTCGAGCAGGTCTTTGACCAGCGCATCGCCGAAGCGGATGCCTTCTCGAATTCACTGGTCGCTCCCGGATTGAGTCTTGACGAGCAACGGGTGCTGCGTCAGGCGAACGCCGGACTCATATGGACCAAACAGTTTTATCACTACGTGGTCGAAGACTGGCTGGACGGAGCTCCTGAACGCGGGAAGCAATCAGATGGTAAGACCATGCAACGAAACAGCGATTGGGGTCATTTGTTCAACCGCGATATTATCTCGATGCCGGACAAGTGGGAGTATCCATGGTACGCCGCCTGGGACTCTGCGTTTCACATGATCCCGCTGGCACGGCTTGACCCGCATTTCGCCAAACAGCAGGCGCTGCTGTTTTTGCGCGAATGGTACATGCATCCCAACGGGCAGATTCCCGCGTACGAGTGGAATTTCAGCGATGTCAATCCACCTGTGCATGCCTGGGCATGCTGGCGGGTCTACCAGATGACAGCTCCGCCCGGTGAACGTGATCGGAACTTCCTGGCGCGCGTCTTTCAAAAGCTGTTGCTGAACTTTACCTGGTGGGTGAATCGCAAAGATATTCGTGGCAAGCACGTGTTCACGGGGGGCTTCCTGGGACTAGACAACATCGGCATCTTTGATCGGTCCCGGCCCCTGCCAACCGGAGGACATCTCGAACAGGCAGATGGAACGGCATGGATGGCTTACTACTGCTCAAGCATGCTGTCCATCGCGTTTGAGCTGGCCGACGGTAATCCTGCCTACGAAGACATGGCGTCAAAGTTCTTTGAACATTACCTGTCCATCGCCGAAGCCATGAATTCACTGGACGGGACCGGGCTTTGGGATGAAACCGACGGATTCTACTACGATCATCTGCATCTGAACGGACACAGCATTCCGCTCAAGATTCGATCAATCGTTGGTCTCATCCCGCTCCTGACCGTGGACGTTCTGTATGACCGTGTGATCGACCAGCTGCCAGGTTTCCGCAAACGCATGAACTGGTTCCTGAACCACCGGCCGGATCTCGCTGAATTCATGACCTACATGGAAGGCAGTGGGGAGCAGGAGCATCGCGCCGGATTGCGATTGCTCGCCATTCCAACTCGAGACCGCCTTTCGCGAATGTTGCGATACCTGCTCGACGAGGATGAGTTTCTGTCGCCGTATGGAATCAGGTCACTGTCCAGGTATCACGAAGAGCATCCCTTCGAATACGAACTCAATGGTGAGAAACTCAGTGTCAAGTACCTGCCGGGCGAATCAGACAGCGGGATGTTTGGCGGCAACTCTAACTGGCGCGGGCCCATCTGGTTCCCGCTGAACTATCTGCTGATCGAGGCGCTTGATCGATATCACCAGTTTTATGGTGAGTCACTGCGCGTTGAATGTCCGACTCGCTCCGGCCAGTATATGAATTTGTCCCAGGTTGCCGATGAAATTCGTCGTCGGCTTGCCGGACTGTTTCTTATCGATGCCAATGGGGGCCGGCCCTGTTATGCACGTAGTGACCGATTCCTGAACGACCCGCATTGGTGCGATGTCGTCCTGTTCTATGAATACTTCAACGCCGAAACGGGACAGGGACTGGGTGCCAGTCACCAGACCGGCTGGACGGCGTTGATTGCCCCCATTCTCGCGACGCTCGCCAGCCGGCGTGAAGGCGTGCAGGAAGATCATGCGGACAGCGTCTGACAGCGATTTCTCACAGGGAGAGCAGGGAATCGGACTGGCTCCGATCATCCGGGTGGCCGTGATCCGGTTCTGCAACTCGGGTCTGATCGGTGCCTGTCTCAATGTCCGCACGTGCGACCACAGTCCAACCGAGCAACGGATGCTGGCAGCATCAGCAACGTGGTCGACGCTGCCAGCGTCGACAGTGCGATTCACATCAGCGTCCTGATTGCAGATGTCAGCCAGACCGGTGTGTCGTCAGGTTGAGAGTTCAGCCGGCTCGTATCCTTCGAGCTTCGGATTGGCGTTCAATGATTGTCCCAGCCGTCGCATGATCTCAGTCGCCGACTCAATGCTGTCAATTGTCTCGACACTTTTACCAGCGGACCACAGATCCTGGGACGACTTCGACTTCCCCAGCGCGAACGCACGGATTCGCCACATGGAAACCAAATTTAACAGCAGTCGAGCTTTGTGGCGAAATGGCCCGCTGAGCAGCTTTCGCATCAGCCATGAGCTCTCCTGTTGAAAGCCATCCGATTTGATCACGGAGATGGGGACTCCGGTGATGCGCCGCGTCCACGTGATGTCGTCTTTTTTGGCAGCAACAATCGCATCTTTGTATTCCCGCGGTGTTGAACACTCGGTCGTGGCAATGAACCGCGTCCCCATTTGCACACCGGCGTACCCGATCTCCAGGGCTCGATTCAACTCACGTTCACTTCCAATGCCGCCAGCGCAGATCAGGGGCTTGCCGAGATCATGCAGCTGGTTAAACATTTCGTCCATCGTCAATTCACCGAGGTGCCCGCCGGCGCTGCTGTTGACACAGATCAGTCCATCCACACCGCAGGCAATGCCCTTCTCGGCCCAACGTCGATCCGTGACATCGTGGTAAACATACCCGCCGACAGCATGCACTTTCTCACAAACCCAGTCGGGTTTCCCGAGTGACGTGACGAAAAAGCGGATCCCTTCTTCCAGTGCGATGTCGATCCAGACGGACATGCGGTCGAAGTATTTTTTACTACCCTTCTCAATCAAAGCGTTGAACCCGATTGGCTTTGTTGTCAGCGATCGAATGTGA
>JBDOMX010000372.1:0-4350 GCA_039831615.1 Planctomycetaceae bacterium | reverse complement strand
CGAAGTCAATCAGAGAATGAAGTACGCTCGCGACTAACCCGGCCGCCAGAATGGTAATTCTCTGGCGTTCGCTGGCGTTGCCTGTCCGAAGTGTCTTCCAGCACCAGCGGGCGCAAAGTGCGATCCCCGTCAGCAACAGCACCAGGCCAGGCACACCGAGTTCCAGCAAAACCTGAAGGTAACCGGACTCCGCATGAGAAAACCGCAAACCAAATTGTTTGCTCATCCATGTCGGATAGACTTCGGCATGACTGCCGAGCCCCGAACCGGTCTGCCAGAAGTGTGGAACGGCCTCTTCCAGGGCGGCCCATAAATGAAACCTTCCGGACGACAACGTTTCCAATGAATCAGCCCGGGTGATGGTGTTCCACTTCTGCTCAAGGGCATCGGTCCCAACGACTGTCATGCCAACCACGGCAAAGATCAGCATCGGAACGACCAGCTTCACGATTTTCTGCCACTGGCTGGCAAGAACTGTTGTTGAAACAAGAATCGAAACGATAAATGCCGTGATACCACCACGTGAAAACGTTAGCAGACAGGCAAATGCGACAACTGCCGCCGCGATCCCAATGAGGTATTGTTGCGATGCTCCGGTTCTGACCCTGGACAACCCGAAACCCTGAGTGCGGACCTGTCCGGGAACATCGTGTTTGTTCTGTTGTTTTGGACCGCAGTTTTGCCACGACCAAATCAATGGCCCGACTCCCAGCGCAAGGAAGTGTGCAAAATGATTTTGATTCGTGAACGCTCCCTTGGCAGGCCATTTCGCATCACGAAAGGGATGATCGAAGACCCACAGGAATCTGTCGTTATCAAAGAACAATTGTGCCAGACCGATGATTGCCATCACCGTGACCGCAACAGCAATCAGCCGAATCGTCTGATCAACGTGTTCCATCGTTTTCAGGTGCCGCACCAAAGTAAGAAAGAAAACGCAGTAGCCGATCAACAACACCAGACCGGACCGCGTAAGAGCCGGCGTCAGTGAAATCGTCGACCAGGATTGGCCGCCAAAAATTTTGCCACCCGATTCTCCCCACAAAGCAAGGTACTCGCCAGGGAAGGGCGCCAGCTGCTGCAGAAATGTGGGCGAAAGCGGCACAAGTTGCAGTCCCACCAGTCCGATCGCCGCGCACGCGATTATCTCGGCACCGGAAAAACCGGTAGGGCAGGTCGTATACGCCAACTGCCGAACAGCCCATGCCAGCCCCATCAATAGGCTGCAGCCGACAAAAATGGCAATTCCTGTTTCCTGAATTACCGCCATCGTGAGGGGGACAACAAGCACGGCGATCAGGAGGCACAGATCGCAGGTTCGATCCAACCACCGCGCTGCCTGCTCAGTGGCCACGGTCGAGCCAGCCCGTCTTTTCCGACGTATGGAAGGGCGTGACGAGATTGATCGGGCCATCGTACTCATGACATCAGGCCGCCTTTCCAAGTCCATGGCCCTCGGAACTCGTATCATTTCCTGACGTCACGAAGGGGCCGTTCTCAGCATCCAGATCGTCGTCAAGTTCATCATCATGGCCATAGCCATATTCGCTGGAGTATCCGTAGCCATAGTCGTACCCATAGCTGCTGTTCTCTGCACTCAGGCTTGTGTTCGCGACGATCCCGACGATCTTCAAACCCATCGACTGAAGCTGATCGACAGCACGAGCGACACTGCGGCGGTGCGTTTTGTCCGGATTCATCAGGAACAACATGCTGTCCACATATCGTCCGACGATGGCGGCGTCGCTTACCGGCAGTGTCGGCGGGCAGTCCACGATAATCTGATCGTATTCCGCAACCGCCCAGTCAAGAATATCCGCCAGGGCAGGCATCGACAGCAAGGTGCCTGCATTCAGAATTCGTGGTCCGCAGGGCAGCACATCAAGCTGAGCAACTTCCGTGGTGACGACGCGTTCTCTACACATTTCAGGGATGTCTGTCTCCGCCCGCAAAATTTCAGACAAACCACCGTGTCCTCGCACTTCAAGCAGTCGTGACAATCCCGGACGTCTCATGTCAGCGTCAATCAGCAATGTGCGTTTTCCGGTCTGAGCGTACGAGGCAGCCAGATTAACTGTTGTGGTCGTCTTCCCCTCGCTCGCCTCAGAACTTGTGATGGCAATACACTTCGTGTCCGTGGGCGCCATCGTCAGCGACGTCTTCAGACTTCGGAAACACTCTGCGTGCGGTGTCTGGGCGAATTGATGAACATAGATCCTTGCCTGATTGACCTCATCTTCTGGCAACCGTCGGATAACACCAAGCACAGAAAGTCCAAGTTCATCACGCACTTCCTCAGGCGACCGCAGCCGATCGTCAAGAAGATCGATGACATAGATAATGCCGAATCCGAGCGCTGTGGCCACGAAACAGAAGATCACCATCGTTTTTGCCAGCACGGGAAAGACGGAAAACTTAGGTAACATCGGCTCGCTGAGCGGTGCAACACGAAACGAGCCGCCCCCCTGATCGATCTTGATCGAACCAAGACGGTTTGAGAGCGTCGTGTGTTGTTCCCGAAGTAATTCCACATCTCTGGTTGCGTAATTGATAAACGCCAGTTTGTCACTCAACTCAACCGCGCTCTTCTCGGCTTCGTCATAGTCCGTTTGCAAGGTCGTTTCGTACTGTTGAGTCGAAACCAATTCTGCTGTGATTGTGTTCACAAGCCAACGACCAATTCGCGAATCACTGATCCCTGTGCTGACCTGACTCTCCAGTTGCTGTTGTGCAGATGCGACCAGATGCAACTGTGTTTCGATCTGAGACTGTCGACGCTTGATATCCGGATGACCGAGCCCGAAATTGCGACGAAGGTCATTGAATTCGGACTGCATCACTGTTAACTCAGAGTTCAGTTCTTCAAGTTTTTCGGTATTTGCTGCTCCCATTCCAGGAATTCGCAACATCGCCCTCTCGCCAACAATCGCCTCCAGTTTTTTTAGAGCTGCGGTCAGATCCGCTCCGGACGCAACTCGATCGCGCGCCGTGATCAGCATCGACTCAAGTTCCAGCCGTCGGCTCCGGACAGAAATCAGATCTGCGTTCAGTTGATTAACTCGTTGGACAATCGGGTGAGACTGATCCTTGCCTTCACCGATTGCGATGTCACCACAATCTCGGCGTTTTTCCAGCAACTCACGCTCACGCGATCTGAGTTCCGCTACAATTTCTTCCTGTTTTTTCTGCAGTTGTCCCATTATCAGCACAGAAATGTTCTGCTGATATTCCTTCATGAATTTTTCGGAACTCATCGTGAGCGTTTCCACGATGTCGAGGGCCGCCTGGGGGCTCTGAGAACGACAGGCCAGCTCCAGTACATGTTCGGACGGCTCGAAGGTCACGTCCAACATCCGTCGAAGCACAACAGGCCAGGTTGCTTTGTCTTTGTTGCCAGCCAGTTCAGGAGGCGTCTTCGACAGTTCATTAACGGTCTGGATCAGAACCGTGTCGCTCAGCAACAGTTGCTTGTAGCTGGAAAGGAGCCCCTGCGCGGCATATTTGGACGTCATCTTTGGATCGGTACTCGTCAGCTGAATCATCAACTTGGCAGACGACTCATATTGCTTGGGGGTCTGCCTGTGCCGAATTACGGCAAAGAAAGCAGCGGCAGTAACCAACCCAACCAGAACGATCTTGTGCCGGCTTACGACACGAAGAAACCGGATCAACGCGTGGAATCCCTGCTGTTGAGTCGGTTCAACTTGATCGATTGAATATGGATCCATGTTCGAAAATCGCTTGTTTGTCAGTCCAGCAGAAGACGAAACACCAGAGATTAGCTACGGAACAGCAACGCGTGATGCATTCATTCCAGCCCCAATAAAGCCGCTTAACGTAGACAACGTAAACGTCAGAGCGTTCTCTTCGACGCTGACAATGTCATACGGAGCCAACAACAGATTCTCTTTCGCGTCAGCTGTCGCCTTGCGTATCGAGGCTTTAATCCGCATGGTGTTGTTACCGCCGGGTTCACGTCGAATGATCGTGACTCTGTCAGAAATCCAGTTCGAATATGTCTGCCCCCCGGCCAACGTGATCGCGTCCAGGAGCCTCACATTCTTTCCGGCTGGCACTTCAATCGCCTGGTTCCTGATGACTCCAATTACCTGTATGGGACGTGGTGGCGCTGCTTCCACATGAACGACTGAACCTTCGGGTACCATCGTCTGCCCCAGGTCCGACCCTGATGTATTTGCCAGACTAATCGTTAATGCTCGGAATGATGACTGACCAACGGGCCGAATCGCGTTCTCGCCGTCGAGCACGTTTTCCGTCGTAACACCGACTCCGCTGACGGAAATGGCGCCAGACGCCTCGGCGGTCAGTCCGCCAGCCCGGACGATTACG
>JBDOMX010000859.1:0-4350 GCA_039831615.1 Planctomycetaceae bacterium | reverse complement strand
CGAACGCGAGAACATTGCCGCCCGTCTTGAGCAGTTTTTCCGGAAGTATATCCACGGAGCCACAGATGCGGACGTCCGTCGATGGCACACCAGCGTCGAAGATCAGCTTGATCTGAGACTGAAACTGAATTCTGATGATTCAGTCGCGCTGCCCACGACGAGTCCCCGCACAGCGCTGCGTTCGATTCATTCGTTCCTGACAGCTGCGGCAGGGCTCGAATCTGCGGCAGCGTTCGACACGCTGCGATCCAGCCAGCTCTGGAGTCGACTTGACAACGACGAGCAGCAGTTGCTGAGTGAAGAACTCACAGGTCGTGCTGTGCAGGGTTTCGAACCTCCCGAGCTCGACCCCGCTGATCCTTTAACATCCGCATACCTGGATGGCTTGATCGATTGCTGTGTTCGCGCTGCGTTGTTTGATCCGTCACTCGAAGCACTGTTGCTGGAAACCGGCCGATACTTTCGGCAGGGTGCCGAAGAAACCCGGCGGAAGATTGCGGATGCATGGATGCAGCGCCTGGCAGGACGGACCGTGCCGGATGGTCCCCTGCCGCGCAAAGTGAGTGTCCCTGCGCGGCAGCTGCTGCAGCTGCTGGAACCACATGAAATGATTGCAGGGATTTACCATGACGTCGAACTCAAACCGTCAACGTCGTCGGTCAGTGCAGACTCCACCGAGCTGCGGCTGGCCGTGCTGAAAGGTTCCGGCAGGCGACGGCTCGTGTTACTGACAAATGAGCCGGAAGCAGCCATTATTTGGGAAGCGACCGACGACAACTTTCAAACACATCGGGTGCGAGGCCTCGTCATTGATGACTGTGAGCTCTCCGGCGGTCACTGGGCTGACAACAGGAGCGGCGGGCGAGTTATGCTCGCAGGGCAATTTGGAACGGGCTTCGAAACGCGGTTTGCTCCGCTGTTGAATTGAGTTTCCGCCGCACGAGCTGCTGAACCGCCAACGCGCGCCCATGAAATGCACGCGACCGAAGTTCCGGCACAGCAAGGGTGTGCCTGATCCGGTCTGGATTCGGAATGAACAATCCGGGTGAGGGTGCTGTTTCGTCTCAGTCCTCGAATCGAACTCTGGCCAGATAAATACTCGTCTTGCTTTCATGTGACGAGTAGTAGCTGATCCACAGCATTTCATCGTGCCAGACCAGCCCCGCATAGCTCGTGTCCCCGCCGGAAGGCAGCTTCAGGGCTTCAGTCAATGTGGCGTGTTCAGGGTCGAGCCAGCAGAGCGATGTACGCACGGGCTCATCGTACAGTCGAACCACGGCGACGAAACGACCGTCCGGCAGCTGAATCATGTCCGGACCGCCGAGCCTCACGCCGAGACTCTTCCAGTCCCACTCGGTGTACGGTGGATGCGACTTACCGAGATGTCCAGAGTTCGGCTTTCCATCCTGACGCAGCAGACAGTATGCCGTATCGTCGGGGAGGAATACGATCGACGTCTCATTCGGGTACGTTCCTTCAACGTTGACTCGATCGATGAGTGTTTCAAATGTTTTTCCGTCAGAGCTGCTGAACAGTCGAAGTCCGCGATCGCCGGCGCCGCAGCCGTAACCGAATCCGAACGCATTGCCGTTGTGCCACGTAATTCTCCACAGCCAGTTGTCAGGATCCCCGACTTTGTGTTTGGCGGTCCATTTCTGTCCGTCATCGGAGAACCAGACGAGCGATTGGTGATGACGCCCCGTGGGCGTCTCAATCGCCTCAGCTCCGGCCAGCATCAATCGACCATCGGGCGTGACGGTGATCTTGGCATCGCGCAGATCTGAATCCTCAGAGGTGACCAGTGCTGCAGACTCCCATAGCGTTCCATCGGTCGACGTCAAAACACGCAGGGCTCCATCCGGTGAAACATGACCTTTCCCTTCGCGAAAGACGCAATACCAGCGGTCCTCGAAACGTATCAGGTCGGTGAATGCATTGTGTGGCGCGCTGTCCCAGATGCGTTTCACATCGACCAGGACGGCCTGGGGTGTGTTGTCCGATGCCGTGGAGCAGGTGGGGAGCAGGATCGCGACGAACAAGGTGACGATAGTTTTCATCGAGCAGGTCCCGGAATTTGTAAGGGGAGAAGACACTCCCGTGAGATTTTGTGATTTGTGTCCACACGGAACGCTGGTCACCATACGGTTCCATAACTCGCGTGCCGAATGTCCAGCGAACTCGGAGATTAGAGCAATTTTCGAACAGTCGTGGCGGGTTCTGGCTGGATTTTTCGAAAACTGCTCGCAAGGCTCGTCGACGTGCGATCGTTTGACGTCCCACACACGCGGCACGACGTTCTCAATTGGACCTGGAGAAATCTGATGGTGAGACGCGGCATCAGGGGAGTTTGTCTGTTCCTGTCTCTCGGAACATGTCTGGCGGCGGAACCTCAGGCCGACCACGTCGCGGTGGCTGCCGACGATGCGGTCGCCGCGTTCGACTATCGCGTGGAAGCGGCGCCGGAATGGACGGCTTTGTTCTACCGTAAGTCCGGAGTCTTTGGCACGGACGGGATCTTTTCGATCCCGCTGGACGGAACGGATGCGAATGATGGGGAGGAGGAGACGCTGATCATCTTCAGTGATAGTTACATTGGCGAAGTGGATGCTGAGAACAAGCCTCGTCCTGGGAGCAAGATGGTCAATAACTGCGTCGCCTACGTCCGTGGCCTCGATGCAGACGCGGCGAACTTTCGTTTTCATTACAAGACCGGCAAAAACGGTGAACCTCAGACATTTTTCGTGCCTGACAATCCGAAGGCTCGGCCGGACCAGTATTTCTGGCTCGGTGATGGTTTTGTCAACAAAGCCAAAGATGGGCAGCTGTATCTGTTTGCATACCACGTTGAGATGACCGGCCCTGACGTGTTTGATTTTGTTGTGCCGGATGTTTCACTGATCGCCTTGCCTACCGGCAGCCGGCCACCGTTTTCTGATCAACGACAAATCCCCACGCCGCTGCATGTCGAGCACCATGAGATCGGAGAGGGAAATTTTGGAGCCGGGGTTCTGGTGAATACTGACTGGGCCAACACCCCTGCTCCGGATGGATTCATCTATGTCTATGGTTGTCTTGGGCCGCAAAATAATCTGGTGGCAGCTCGCGTTGAACCGGCCCGATTTGAAGACTTTTCAGCCTGGCGATACTGGAACGGCAGCGGTTGGGACGTTGATCCGGGAAATGTTGCCGCGGTCACTCACTCTGTATCTAATGAGTTGAGCGTGACAGCGCTCCCGGACGGCCGATTCCTGCTGGTGTTTCAGGTCGCGGGCATTTCTGACAAAGTCGGCATGCGAATTGGAACAAGTCCTGTCGGACCTTTCGGCGATATTCATGAGCTCTGGGTGACTCCGGAATACGCGGAGGGTCTCCTGCCGTACAATGCCAAAGCACACTCGGCTCTTTCCAGGCCGGGAGAACTGCTCATCAGCTACAATACAATCACTGCCGACTTCTGGAACGATATCCGGAAGGACGCGCATATCTATCGTCCCAGATTCATCCGGCTTGTGTTTGAGTAATAATTGCTCGAGTCATAACTGTCGCGAATTCAATGTAGCCATCACGCTCCGCCGTGATGATCCGCTGCCAGAACAGGACAGTTGTTGCTCGAACGGTCCTTAGAGCAGTTTTCGAAAAGTCGTGGCGGGTTCTGGCTCGCGGGAGCAATGAAATATGGGCTCTGGAACCTCCGCCGCGGCCACAAGTCAGCGTAATACGCTGTAGCCGGGCTGGCGCATGCAGACATGGAATTCCGGTGACGCTCCCTGCGAGAAATGTGCGTAAGAGCGCTGAATTCAATGTCCACGAATCATCGATGGACATCGACACGGATCGAAGACTGCACCTACTCCGCCACGCTGCTGATCGTCGTTCTGCCCTGTTTGAGTTGTGCTGCCACGAATGCCGACAATGAATTGACCGTCGGAAAATCAATCCAGGGATTATCGGTGAACCGGCAGCCCAGCCATTCCTCCAGATCGCCAATCAGGCCGATTAACTGCATCGAGTCGATTCCCAGGGCGGCGATCGGTTCTTCTGGATCGACCTGACCAGGTTCGAGTTCCATCTGAGCCGCCAGGTTTGCGACCAGCCATTTGCGGATCTCCACGTCACTGCGCACCAGTGGGGCAGAACTTGTCATGGCTGAGGTTGGTCCTGCAACTGTGTAATCCATTCGGCGATCAGGTCCACACCCTCCCGATCGACGACGCTGGATCCAAATGGAGATCGGCGTGTAAAACGGACCCACTTCGGGGCGGAAAATGGTCCCACCTGGTGAGTGTTTGACGACCGAGAGCGTGGTCGTCGTGAGCTTCGTTTTTGCCGTGCCAGCGGCCGTCAGTCCTT
>JBDOMX010000668.1:0-4365 GCA_039831615.1 Planctomycetaceae bacterium | reverse complement strand
CACTTACAGTTCGGTGATCAGATTGTGTTTTCTCAGCTGATTCAAAACCTGATCGATCATACCCTGCATGTTTCTCTGGGCCATTTCCAGGCGGAATTGTGGTTGAGCGGCACCATCGTGGCATTGTTGCTGTTTCGTCTGTTCTCCTTCGATCGACTGATTCCGACGTCGATCCTGGCGCTGGCCGGCGCAGTGGTTGCGACTTTCGTGGCATGGAGTCAGCTATCCACCACGCAGGGCTCAGAAACTTTCTTCACGGGCATGCTGATTCATGATCAGTTCAGCGTTTATTTCCGGCTATTCCTCGCACTGTTCCTCGTCCTGACCATCGCACTCACGATCCTCAGCGGAATTCCGGACAACGAAGACTCGCCCGATTTCTACACCCTGCTGCTCGGTGCCACCATCGGAATGATGATCATGGCGAGCGCCAACAATCTGTTGATGGTGTTCATTGGTGTGGAGATGGCCAGCGTTCCCAGTTATGCAATGGTGGGCTTTCTGAAAGGGCGAAAGTCGAGTAGTGAGGCGGCTCTCAAGTATGTGATCTATGGCGCTGGAGCCGCTGGAGTGATGTTGTACGGAATCAGCCTGATTGCCGGCATGCTGGGCACAGGAGACATGGGGCAACTGGCTGATCGCCTCCGGATTGTGGCAGATGGTCGCATCGCCGGACTGGGTGACCCGGAAGTCCGACTGGTCGCCCTGGGAATCATGCTGGTCATGGTGGGTCTGGCTTTCAAACTGTCACTGGTGCCGTTCCATTTTTGGTGCCCGGACGCGTTCGAAGGTGCGTCGGCCGAAGTCGGTGGATTCCTGTCCGTTGCATCGAAGGCGGGCGCATTTGCCCTGCTCGTGAGGTTCTGTGTGGCGTTTTCCGGTGATCCGTCCGGCGCTCAACTGATGACGGCGTTTGGCATTGGACTGGGCGTCGTGGCCATGATCACCATGACATTCGGCAATCTGGCCGCCTTTGCACAATCCAACGTCAAACGTCTCCTGGCGTATTCCACGATCGCTCATGCCGGTTACATGCTGATGGCCGTTTCAGCCATGCTGGTCATGCAGAACAGCGATCAGGCAGGGACATTGGTTCACGAGATCAACGCCTGTGTCGGTGGCCTGTTGTACTATCTGGCCGTGTATCTGTTTATGAATCTGGGCGCGTTCGCCGTTGTCGCGTTGATACGCAACTATACATTCAGCGAAGAAATTGACAGCTATGCCGGCCTGATCCGTCAGAGTCCCGCGTTGTGTATCTGCATGATGTTCTGCATGTTTAGTCTGGTGGGGATGCCGCCATTCGGTGGATTCTTTGCCAAGTTGATGATCTTTGGATCTGTTTACAAAGCGGGTGATCTGCACTGGTCGATGTATCTGCTGCTGTCCGTGGGCGTCCTTAATACCGTGTTCAGTCTGGTCTACTATATTCGAGTGTTGAAAACGATGATCATTGACGAACGTCCGGCTGACGCCCGACCCGTCCGGCTGCCAGCTCTGGAAGGAGTTTATGTCGGTCTGCTGGGCGCGTTTGTGCTGATACTGGGATGTGCCCCGTTTATCCCGGACGGTCTCAACATCATTGCCGGCGAAGCAGCCGACAGTATCTTTTCTGCTCTTCTGACGTCCCGATAGTTCCAAAACTACGGGTGATGCTTTAACAGGTCGTGAAGCTTTTTCTCCATGACAAACCCGCCGACTGAATCCACAATCAATGAGGCCCTGATTGGGCTCGCACGCAGCTTCCTGCAGTACGTGGCAGAAAGCTGGCCCTGGGTTGACGAATCTGATCGTGCGATAGATGTGCAGGTGCAGGAGCTGGCTGCTCACCAGCGTCAGGATGTTCGCGAACTGGTCCAGCTGCTCATCGGTCGCGACTGGCCCATTGATTTCGGAACGTTCCCCACGGAATACACAGACCTGCATTTCATTTCGCTGTCAACGCTGTTTGACTGGCTGCAAAACGGGCAGCGTCAGATCGCCGACCGTTTGGCAGCTGCCGCCCAGGCATTGCGCGATGCTTCCGATGATCAGGGCACCACACTGATCGAAGCCATTGCCATCCGTCAGAATGACATTGCAGTGTCTCTCAAAGAACTGCAACAGGAACTGATGAGCGCGCCCTCAGAGGTAGAGGCCAGTTAAGACCTGCCCTGTATTTGCGCGACCAAACGGGCTTCCAAGTGTGAATCGCGGCCGCGAGGCAGCCATCGTGATGGCGCCGACTGGCCAATGACGTGATTGAGGTCTCGGTCCAGCACGTCGGATTCGGAGAATGTCGCGCCACCGGCGTAAGTCGCCGTGGGCCCCGGCACATCTTCGATTTCTTTGTGTGCCTGAACGGAAACCATCAAATGATCTGTGCCACTTTGAGCAAATGAGATGGTCACCTTTCGGCGGATTGATTGCAAAGTGCTTTCCAGTCGATTTTGCAGCCCAACTGAGTCCGGATGCCATGGTTCCAGTACGTTGGACCCAGCTCGGTACTCGGTTTCAATAATCCCTTCCAACTTGCTTTCCCGAGCAATCAGGAAGTGATTGCGGTGCAGAACGGAAACGGCACGCTCCCACGTGCCATCAAGACCGCTCAACGGAATCAAGAGCGCATTCGTTCGAGGAGTCTCGCGCCCGGACGTCGACACACATCCTGCGTTCAGGATAGCCATCAGCAGCAGGATGATGTGCCAGGGTGGGCGAACTGGGTGAGACAAGTGGTCATCCATGAATGCGGGGCAGCAGACTTCCGTTGGATGAGCAATCCTTTCCATCCAACGCTGAGGGACATGCGGCTGCCGCATCTCGCCCCGTTCCAAAGTGAAGACAGCGGTAATCAGAGAATTCTGTCTTTTCACAGCAGATGTCACAAGGTGAGATATGACTCGCCGCTGGCAGGCGTGGGGATGATTACAGTGAGCCGCCATGTTTCCGGCGATTTCGGCCCCTCCGCTTTGATTGGCATGGCGGCTGCTTAGTAGGATAATGTTGCCGGGCAAGTCGATTTTGGCCGGTTTTCTGCCGCGGGATTTGGCAGATGTGCTCAACGTGCAGGCAGCCGTCCGCCCGGAGGTGGCTGGTGCATGCGGAAACAGTTGGATTTTATCTGAACTGGTACCGGCGTGTGGTACCGCTGACTGATTCTGATCACGGACGGACCTGAGCCGGAACAGGACGAGCACGGCGTGACTCAATCGCGCATGGCTTGCGGCAGTCGAGTGTGAACGGGAGGAGTAAGAACAGCATGGCGAAATCAAAACTGGAATACATCTGGCTCGATGGCTACAAGCCGACGCAGAGCCTGAGGTCAAAGACCAAGGTCGTCGCTGATTTTGGAGGGACGCTTGAGGATTGCCCGGACTGGTCATTCGACGGCAGTTCAACGGAGCAGGCCGAAGGTAGGGCCTCGGACTGCTTGTTGAAGCCTGTGGCTCTGTACGAGGACCCGGCTCGGGTCAACGGCTGGCTGGTCATGACGGAAGTTCTGAATGCAGACGGCTCGGTCCACGAATCCAACGGACGCGCCACGATTGACGATGACGACGACGATTTCTGGTTTGGTTTCGAGCAGGAATACTTCCTGTGGGATCCCGAGCACAACCTGCCGCTGGGCTTCCCGCCAGGCGGTTATCCGGGACCTCAGGGACCCTACTATTGTTCTGTGGGCGCTAAAAACGCTTATGGTCGTCAGATTATCGAAGAGCATCTCGATCAGTGTCTGGATGCAGGCATCAATGTTGAAGGCATCAATGCCGAAGTCGCAGCCGGACAATGGGAATACCAGGTCTTTGCCAAAGGCGCAAAAAACGCCGGTGATGAGGCCTGGGTCGCTCGGTATCTGGCAGAGCGCAACGCAGAAAAGTACGGTATGGCTATCAATTGGCATCCAAAACCGCTTGGTCCGACCGACTGGAACGGATCCGGGATGCATGCCAACTTCTCCAACACACTGCTGCGAACCGCCGGCAATCAGGAGATCTATGAAACGGTATGCCAGGCATTCGAGCCACGGATCCGTCAGCACATCGATGTCTACGGTCACGACAATGACAAGCGTCTGACCGGGCTGCACGAAACCGAGTCTCTTGACAAGTTCAGCTACGGAATTTCTGACCGGGGTGCGTCGATACGGATTCCGGTTGCCACCGTCGATTCCGGCTGGAAGGGCTGGCTGGAAGATCGTCGTCCGGCGTCAAACGCGGATCCGTACAAGGTCGCCGCTCAAATCGTGAAGACGGTGAACAGCGTTTCTGTCGCTGCGGCGACCCCCTGATTCAAGTGGGGTTGCCTTCGAATTCCGCAGCAAACCACGTCCATGCAGGACACTGAGTTGCAGCAGAGTTAATTTCGAGTCTCTTCCGTTGATCCCCA
>JBDOMX010000852.1:2499-19588 GCA_039831615.1 Planctomycetaceae bacterium | reverse complement strand
CCATGCGCTCACTCATGACGCGGCGCGTGAAGTCGAGGTTTCGCCCGAACTTCGCTTCAAGCATGCCGCCGGCAACAATTCGCTGCCCCGAGAGTTTGTAGAAATGCGTGTCACCGGCGCTGTCGACGACATGGTTGTCGCCGGGCAGCACAGTCTTGATGACATTTTCATTGAGCGGCTCGCTGGCGAGCAGGATTGACGGTCCGATCGCAGCACATTGGCGGTAAACTTTTGCCTGCGGCAGGTACAACGGATTCTCACCCTCGATATCCCGTGCCGACATGTCATTTCCAATGGTGTAACCGACAATGGTTCCGGCTGGATTGATGACCAGAGTCAATTCAGGTTCCGGAACTGACCAACCACTGTCGCTGCGCACGCGCACGGACTCGCCCGGGCCCGAGACTCGCGATGCCATGCCCTTGAAGAACAGTTCGGGTCGATCTGCGGTGTAAACACGATCGTAGTGACTCGCCCCGGTCTCAGATTCCTCCATCCGAGCGACCTGACTTCGCTTGTAGGTGACACCGGCGGCCCAGACTTCCTGTTGATCAATCGGGGCAAGGAATGTCACATTCTGCGATGGAACCGGCGCTGTTTCCGGCCGCAGCAGAAAACGAGACAGACCGACAGGATCTTCGGAATGAAGGACATCGGCCAGCGATCCGCAGGTCTCGACCTGCGTGAGGTCCATGGGCAGGACATAGTCGCCACAATCCTGAACCACTTCCACGATTCCATCTGATTTTCTGACTCTGGCCAGCTTCATCGAATTTCCTGACATTTAAGGACCGCTCTGAGCCTGACTCCGCAACGCGTCCAGTGTTCGTTGCATGTCAGACGGTAATGGTGCTTCAAATTGTATTTTCCTGCCACTCACCGGGTGCCGAATCGACAGCCGAAAGGCGTGCAGCGCCTGACGCGAAATCAGCGGCTCGGAGTCTCCATCATCCTCAGCTCCCGTCAAATCCGCCACCGTGAAGGCCTTTTGACCGGTGTACAGCCGATCGGCGATAATCGGCGTCCCGATATGCAGCATGTGGATTCGCAGCTGATGAGTTCGCCCCGTTTCGGGATGCAGCTCCATCAAGGCCCATCCGCCCAGTTCTTCCGCCGTACGGTAGAACGTCACGGCTTCCCTTGACCGACCGCCGGGTGCACACACGGTCATTTTTTCACGAACGCGAGGATGGACGCAGACGTGTGTCCGGATGTAGTCAGACGCGAGTTCCGGGATCCCTCGCACAATGGCTCGATACTCTTTTTTGACTTCGCGGTGCTCGAACTGCTTTGAGATCAGCTGGTGAACCTGGTTGTCTTTGGCCACCAAAATGGCGCCCGAAGTGTCCCGGTCAAGTCGGTGGACGATCCCCGGGCGATGTCTGCCCGCGGTATCGCTCAAAGCATCGAAGTGATACTGCAGGGCCGACGCGAGTGTACCGGAGTAAGTTCCACGGCCCGGATGCACGACGACTCCAGGACTCTTGTTAATGACCACCAGGGCGTCGTCTTCGTACAAGACATCGATCGGGATGTTTTCCGGCCGGATTCGACTTTCATCGCTGTCGGGGAGTCGGACATCGATGCGGTCGTTGACCCGCAGTCGTCGAGACGATCGAGTGGCCAAACCGTTGACGTGTACGTGTTCCCCCTGAATGGCGCGCTGCAGGGCCGCTCGACTATAGTTCGGAAACAATCGAGTCAGATAATGATCCAGCCGCCAACCGTGAGCACGTGCCTCGACCGTGATACTGACGGGTTCGCCGGACAACGGTGCGAACGAGAGACGCGCATCGTTGTCAGTGTCGCCGGTTGAATCAGCCGAATGTTCAGCCGTCATTCGCCCGCAGCAGGTTCAGGTTCAGCAGGTTCCTCTGTCGCAGGTTCCTCTGTCGCAGGTTCCTCCGTCGCAGGTTCCTCTGTTGCAGGTTCCTCTGTTGCAGGTTCCTCTGTTGCAGGTTCCTCTGTTGCAGGTTCCTCTGTTGCAGGTTCCTCTGTCGCAGGTTCCTCTGTCGCAGGTTCCTCTGTTGCAGCCGCCGGTTTGTCAGTCGGTGTGGTCCCGGAGTTGTCCTCTACGGCAGGCGCCTTGTCATCGGCCGCTGGATCTGAGTCTTCCGATGTTTCCGCCGCTGGCTGAGTCCCCGCATCGTCGCTCGGTGCCCCGCCGGTGCCGCTTGATTCCTGACCACCATCCAGACCAAGCTCTTCCAGTGTCGGCAATTCAAATTTTGGTGGATTCAGGTTGGAAGGCACGTTCGGAACCGTCGATGCCGGACCGCTGGGAAACCCTGGCAGGTTCAAGTCATCGGCCGGCGTCGGATCCAGTTTGTGAAACCACGCATAGAATGAGGCCGTTTCGGGCTTCTTGAGTTCAGCAATGCGGTTTTCGACAAGGTCCCTGGCAATTGAAGCCTCATTCTGATTCAACACCGCCTGCCAGGCATCACTGGCCGCCTTGACCGATTCCTCTGTGCCGTCGCAGCGGACTTCAGTCAGTCGAGCCAGCCCTAAGAGCACTCGTTCGTGCACCGTCTCATCCATGCTGTCCGCGTCCTCAATGCGCTTCAGAGCGGCCTCGGCCTGATCCAGCTCCAGATTGGCCGCTGAACGGTCCGTAAACATCTTGCCGCTGGCGCTGTTGAGCAGAGCGTCCGCCTGCTTCAACCTCGCCAGATTTCCCAACTCGGTCCCTTCGTATTTGTCGGCGATGTTTTGATAGTCTTCTGGTGCCCGAGCGTCCATCCAGAGCGCCGAGATGCCTGCATTCTCAGGCGGCTGACGGCGCGCCCAGACGATGGCGGCTGCCACTGCCAGAACCGCCGCGAGTCCATAAATCATGAACGTACCATTGGCCTCAAACCAGGACTTTGCTCGGCGCAAGACCAGTTCGAGATGCGTGGAGTCGTCGTGATGTGTGTAATGTTTATCCGACATGGAATTTGCGAAACTATGCGGTTGAAAGTAAATGCAGAATGAATGATCCAGCTGCCGCCGATCGCGCGCACCCTGGCACTGGGATCGACGCAAAGTATAGATGAGCCAACGATTTCCGGTCAAGGTCGGCGAAAATTCCCCGTGAACGACGGTGCATCCGTAGATTGGAGGGACATGTGGTTAAGACAGGCTGCTATTCCTTTCCCCTTGCGAGGGGATACCAGGCTGCCCAAAGGGCAGGTGAGCGGCTGATTTGAGAACGTCGACAGCCCATCCGGCCGTTTGCCACCTTCTCCCCACCGGGGAGAAGGAACCAGCTTCTGCTGGTTTAGTGAGACTGCTCGCCGGCTGCCACTGTTCCCTGTCAAAGCCTAAGTTTAAGGTGGCCGGATTCGCAACAATTCGGAATGCTCGGTCGTTCCCTGAAGTCTACGGGCGGATCCTCATCTTTGTTCCTGACAAACCACTGGCCACTTCTCACTCAACAGGCGGACAAGCCCGATTCCGCACCGTTGCTCCGCCTGAGAGATTGCGCACGTTCTCGAACCCGAGCTGAGACAAAATTCGACACGCGACGTGGGCACGGACTCCGACCCCACAACTGACAACCGTCTTTTTCGAGGCATCGAGTTCGTTGATCCGGGTTCGGAGTTCATCAACAGGAATATGGATCGCATGCTCGCCCCTCGCCAACGGGGTTTGTTGGGTCTCAGGACGCGTGCGAACATCGACCAGCTGCAGACCGGAAAGATCGGCATCTGCCGGCGCAAAGGATTCGACTCCGTCCAGCACATTGCACGCGGCAAATGCTGCCTGATGGACTGGATCTTTTGCTGAGCCAAACGGAGGTGCATAGCATAAATCCAGACCGGCAAGATCCCGAACCGTGGCCTTGAATGTCATCGCAGTGGCAACCACATCGATTCGCTTGTCAATTCCATTGCTGCCGACCGCCTGAGCACCCAACACTCGCCCACTTTCGGGGTCAAACACCAGCTTCAGTGTGAGAGGAGTTGCACCGGGAAAGTACCCCGCGTGCTGTCCCGCAACGACGGTCACGCTGGTGGCCTTCACCCCAAACCGATCTGCCGCTTTCACGGACAGTCCGGTCATGGCAGCTGTCTGATCGAAGACCCGGACGATCGCTGTCCCGAAGACGTCTGCCATGGGATCGCACTTTCCGGTCGCTGCATGTTCACCGGCCAGGCGGCCCGCGCGATTTGCGGGGCCAGCCAGGGCCACGCGCATCGAGTGATTCGTCGGACCGAAAACGTATTCACTCGCATCACCGACAGCGTAGATGTCAGGATCGTTTGTCTGGAGAAACCGATTAACCAGAATTCCCCCGGTCTCTCCAATGACCAATCCCGCGTCGATTGCCAACTGAGTATTGGGGCGAACGCCGAGCCCCAGGACAACAAGGTCCCCCATGATCTTCCGACCGCTGGAGAGCTCAATACCGGTCGCAGCATTCTGCTGATCAGTGAAAATGCACTTGATACCGTCACCCGCATAGAAATCCACACCACTGCCGCGAAGCGTTTCCGCGACCGGTTGAACCATTTCCGAGTCAAATGGTGGTAACAACTGGTGCTGCAGCTCGGCCAGTGCCACGTGGAAATCGCGGCGAACGAGCTGTTCCACCAGTTCCAGGCCTATAAATCCGGCACCCACGATGACAGCTTTCCGCGTCTTCGACCGGTCGACAGAAGCCTTGATACGATCCATGTCGGCCATATTGCGGAGCGTATACACGCCGGCCGCATCACTCCCTGGAATCGGAGGAACGAAAGGAGCTGCGCCAGGAGAAAGGATCAATTTATCATAGGGAAGATCGAAGTCTTCTCCAGTTTGATGGTTGTGAATCGAGACCGTTTTGGCAGGACGATTGACGGCAGTGACCTCATGCTGCGTCCGCACATCCAGTTTGAATCGTTGCTCCAGCAATTGCTTCGTGGCCACGAGCAGTTTGCCGCGATCGGCGATTTCTTCGCCGATGTGGTACGGAAGCCCACAGTTGGCGAATGACACATGGTCATCTTTTTCCAGCAGCACAATCTCCGCGTGCTCATTCATTCGCCGAGCTCGCGTGGCGGCCGATGCACCACCTGCCACACCGCCAACGATCACAATTCGCAAACGCTCGTCCGTCATATCTATATCATCCAGAATTCTGCATTGTCCCTGGAACGATTGCCCGGGGAACTCGTTACCGGATCACACATTCACCGATGAGCCGCGGCGATCCATGCTCACGCGTTCGAAGGACCGTTCGAGCAACAACTGTCCTGTTTTGGCTGCTGATCATCACGGCGGAGCGTGATGGCTCCATTGAATTCGCGACAGTGATTACTCGAGCAATCCTAACCCGTTCGCTTGACTTCAGCACCGACGATTCGCTGATCGCGAGGAATTGAATAAATCTCGATCACCGGGGCTTCATCGCCAGCCACCGACGTCGCCCGATGGGCCGGCCTTCGATCGGATTTCATTTCAAACGATTCCGTTCAACATATTTAACTGCAAACGACGTGCCTGCGTCAGCTGCGACCGGATCCTGTCGTGCGTTGAATCATGGAGGAACCGTGCTCACCTGCCCAGCTGTGCGAATAAGCACTGTTGTGCACCATCAGCGATGAGATGTCCCGGGGTACGCTGTTGGAAGTTGTCTGTGTCCTCCATTATATCGCAAATCTCCTGATGCAGCACGATCGGAATCGGCGCACGGGCCGGGACCGCGTCAGACGCCACAAATATCACCGATTCCGCGTGTTCCATTTTGCCGACGTCAAAGAATCATGCATTCTTCGCCGGGTGGGCATGGGATTTTCAACAGCTGCGATCGACGCTTCGCGTGCTGACGGGACGAATGTGCCCTGAAATGGGCAATCGCATGTTCAGAGATCCCACCAGGCAAATCTAATTGTCACAGGAAAGGTTGTTGATGAGTCGCCATGATATTCACTGTCGGTTTTTTTCTCAGGAAGATTTGCTTACCGCGGGGTGTCTGGACATCCGGATGGCGATGGACGCCGCGGAGGACGCCATCCGCGCTTATCACGCGGGAGAGGTGCTGTTTCCGGAAAAGATCGTGCAGATTTTCGATGACGAAACGCAGGAGCGTATCAACTGCCTTCCGGCGACGTTCAAAACCAAAAAGATCTGCGGAGTCAAGTGGGTCTCCGTCTTCCCGCCGAATCCCGTGAAGCATGGAATTCAGAACCTTTCAGCCGTGATCATTCTGTCCGAAACTGAACATGGGTTCCCGATCGCCTTCATGGAGGGCACATTGTGCTCGAACGTCCGAGTGGGCACGATGGGAGCACTCGCCGCCCGGTACCTTGCCCGCGAGGATGCGGAATCGATCGGTTTCATCGGAGCAGGCGAGCAGGCCAAGATGCATCTGATCGCCATGAAGACCGCAATTCCGTCGCTGTCTCATTGTGGAGTGGCGGCGAAGGATTCCGTTGAAGAAGCACAATTCGTCCGTGAAATGTCGGCGATTATTCCGGAAATGAAGTTCACCGCCGCGGACTCAAACCTCGAATCGGCCGTGAACGGTGCTGACATCATTGTCACGGCCACCAGTGCCCAGGCTCCCCTGCTCAAGGCGCAATGGATGAAACCCGGCGCCTTCTACAGCCATATTGGTGGCTGGGAAGATGAATATCAGGTCGCCAAACAATGCGACAAGATCGTGTGCGATGACTGGGAAACCGTCAAGCACCGCACGCAAGCACTCAGCCGAATGTACAAGGACGGCGAACTCACTGACGACGATGTGTACGCAAATCTGTCCGAACTCGTGAGCGGAGCCAAACCGGGTCGGGAACACGCCGACGAAAGGATTTACTTCAATGCGGTCGGACTGGCCTACGTCGACGTCGGCATTGCGATGGCCATGCATGACCGAGCACTTGCCGCAGGGCTCGGTCAGGATCTGCAAATACAGAATGAGATGATCTTTGAGCACGCGCGACTGAAAGACTGGGTGCGGATTTGATATCTCAAGTGTCGGCGGCCGCGCTCAGCGGAACGAATCCGTGCGGCCGTGAAGCTCTCAGCTGCAGAAAGGGTCTGACGACATGAGACCTGACGTGGCACTTTTCCAGGGAATGACTCTCTGATTCAAAAGGAAACAATGACAGCATCGAATGTCGACCTCGCGCGCCGACTCACCGCCCTGACGCGCGACCTGATCTTGATTCCAGGCACCGACTCGCGACCCGACGAACGCGAGCGGTGCTTTGAGTTTGTCCAGAATCACCTGGACACACTCGAGGGGATCCGGTTTCAGCGATTTGAATCAAACGGTTACACATCATTGCTGGCGACGCCCGGTGAGATCGATGCGCCAACGGTTGTCCTGTGCGGGCATCTCGACGTGATCGATCACCCGCAACCCAACTGCTAACACTCGACCGTGCGGGACGGCCGAATTTATGGCCCAGGTGCGGGCGACATGAAAGGGGCCGACGCGATCCTCATGGAATTGTTTCGCAGCCTGCACACGACCCACCCTGGCATCTCGGTCGGATTGTTGCTGACCTCCGATGAAGAACGTGGAGGAACCGACGGCGTCCCCCGTCTGATTGATGAGCACCAGTTCCGATGTGGGCTGGCCATCATTCCCGATGGCGGTTCACTCAACGACATCACCGTCGAAGAAAAGGGGGTCCTGCAGATCCGGATCGTTCAGCATGGGCACGAGGCTCATGGAGCACGGCCATGGTCCGGTACCAACGCCGTTGAACTGTTGCTGGACCGGTTGACGGCGCTTCGCCGACATTTCGCACAATACTGGCCGGAGGGCGATGTGGTCGAGCAACAGAACCATTGGTTTCCGACATGCGCGGTGACGATCCTGAAGACTCCAAATGAGACACCCAATCGCATCCCGGCTGAGGCGGAGGCCGTGGTCGACATTCGGTTTCCACCCCCGCACACGGTGGAATCCATGCAGGCAGAAGTCTCTCGGGCGCTGGGCTGCGGTTGTGAGATCGAACCAGTGATGGCCGCCGAAACGACGCACCTTGATCCGGATCCTGTCTTCTGCGAAGTCGCTGCTGAAATCACGGGTCGGCCTGTCCGCCGAGTTCGTGCGTCCGGTGCGAGCGACAGCCGCTTTTTCCGACAGCATGGCATTCCGGTGAACCTCTCGCGCCCATTCGTAGGCAACCTGCACGCGGTCGATGAATGGATTGACATCGCCTCCATGGTGACCTACTACCAGATTTGCGACACGTATATTCATCGCAAGCTGCGGCTGGTCTGAGTTTGCTAAGCGAGACCGCGCACGAAGCCGAATCCTACTTCAGTACTGGTACTGGGAGCCGGAGCGCGATATCGTGATGTCACAGCAGATACGAGCCGGCTCTTAACGTCAAACATGTCCACCGCCGGAGCACGAGTCAGGCCGTGTGGCCAGGTCCTGGTATCACATCACGAGACGTGTTGATGGTTTTTCGTCGTTTCATCTCCGGGATCATGTGCACCGCCACTTGTGGGTGTTTGTTACTCGGTGTGGGGCATGCTTTCGCCCAGATACCTCCGATTTTGCGATCGCTCTCTCCCGCCGGTTGCCAGGCCGGTCAGTCGGTCGAAGTCACCGTCAGCGGCGATAATCTGCAAAATCTGAGAACGCTGGAGAGCACTGTTCAGGGGCTGGAGTGCCAGCTGCTGGATGGGTCACGTTTCCGACTCAGCATTCCCGCAGATGCGCCCCTGGGTCATTGCGATATCTGGGCGGTGAGCAGTGATGGAATCAGCGCTCCTGCAACATTCATCATTGGGAATCGCGAGGAACGTCCGGAAGTTGAACCAAATGATTCTGTGTCGGACGCCCAGTCGCTCTCACCGAACGCGGTCGTTAATGGCAGGATTGACAAAGCGAACGACAGGGACTGGTTCAGTTTTTCCGCCTCCATGGGGCAACGAGTCATCATCGAATGCCATGCGGAGCGGATTGGTTCAGCACTGCGGGCGATTCTGGAAGTCTTTGATGCAACAGGCAGACGACTGGCGGTTAACCGCGGCTATTTCGGCACTGATCCGCTGATCGATTTTCAAGTCCCGGCTGACGGCGCGTACTTCGTCACGGTGCAGGACCTGACAGCATCCGGCAACGCTCAGTCAATCTATCGGCTGGCGGTTGATTCCGGTCCCCGTGTTGCCTTTGCAATGCCAAACGTCGTTCAATGCGGCAAACCGTCGCGGATCACGCTGTATGGCTGGAACCTGACTCCGCCTGGCAGTGCCAGCGCAGTCGGCACACTTGACTGGATTGAAACAGAACTGCCAGCGGCACCTGACACATCCACAGGATTTCCCTCGGCACGGCTGCTGTCGACACAGTCCGTGATTGCAGGCCATTCGTTCGCATTCCATTTCCCCGGAGCTCATGCGCCGATCATCATCGGGAAGACGGATGTTCCGGTTGTCCAGGATCAATCCTCCAACCATGCTGCGGAAGCTGCTCAGGAGCTGCGAATTCCGTGCGAGGTCAGCGGACAACTCGTCGCCGGTGACGAGCGAGACTGGTACGTCTTCGCAGCTCGCCGCGGTGAAGTATTTCACATCGAGGCATTTGGCCAGCGGATCCAGTCCCCGGTTGACCTGCAGATCAGCGTGATGGACTCTTCTGACTCAGCGGAACGGCGCGAACTGGCACAGTTCCGGGATGAAGTGCAAAACGTCGGCGGGACATTCCGCACCGATCATTCTGATCCGGCTGGACGCTGGGTTTGTCCGTCCGACGGACGTTACCTGATTGTCATCCACAACGTCATCGGAGGACTTCATGCCGATCCTCGGCGGGTCTATCGCCTGAGTTTGCGGCGCGAGGAACCCGCGGTTGAGGTCGTCGCCGTTCCACACGGAAATGCTTCCGCAGGAATCAACGTGCCGAACAATGGCCGGACTGTTTTGGATCTCGTCGCGATAAGACGGCGTGGACTGCAGGGATCGGTTCGAGTTTCAGCAGCAGATCTTCCACCCGGTGTTGAATTTCCTGACGTCTGGCTGGGACCGGGAGTTTCCAAAACCGTTGGAGTCTTGTCGGCCGATCGCAATGCCACGAGAGTCGTCGATGAATTGAAGCTCAACGTGTTTCCAGACGAGTCATTCGGCGAATCGCAGCCTGTGATGGGTGGCACGGCAGGCGGATCGCCAACACCGTATGCACTCGGCCGCCTCACGTCGCAGATTCGAATGGCTGTCGCCGGCGAGGCGGCAATCCGGCTCACTGCTGACGCGCATCGACCGGTCAACCACCAACTGTACGGAACACTGCAGGCCAGTCATTCTCCAGGCGGGATTGTCGACGTTGCCGTGCAGATTGATCGAAAGGACGCGAACCACCTGGCACCTGTCCAACTGACTGGAGTCGGGTTGCCGGATTTGATTGACAATCAAACGCTGACCATGGCGGCCGGTCAGACAGCTGGCCATCTCAGTTTCTACCTGCCATCCATGATGCCGCCGGGACGCTATTCCTTCGTGATTCAGGCGGAAACCACGGTGCCGAATGCTGACAAGAAGCCCGAATCTGTGACGATCTTCAGCAATCCCGTCACAATCGACGTACAACCAGCCGCGTTTTTGGTGAATGTCGACCCGTTTGGGGCGACTCAGGCAAAACGGGGCGAAGTCTTTCAGGTTCCCTACAATGTGCGGCGATTGAATGGGTTTATTGGTAAGATGCATACGGAACTGGCCAGCCCCGGTGTCATCACCGACGTGCCCGGTCTGAGGGGACGTGGAGTCACATTCGTTGGTCAGACCGATCAGGGATCAATTCAGATTGAAGTGAATGGCGATGCGCCCCTGGGTCGGCAACAATTCCTGAGGCTGTTTACCGTGGGAATTGTGGAGGACGAGCCGGTGTTTCACGGGAGCCGTTTTCTGACGCTGGAGATTACGGATTGATGAACAGGCAGGTGCAACAATCGGTGAAGGGATTCCCCTGCACTGTCGACAGGCCGGAATCGGCGGACCGCCGCTGCACCACGCACATCGTTCCCTGTCGACACAGGCGGCCCAGCCTGTCTCACCGCCACACCATCATGTCGGCGATCGTCCTGCTGATGATCGGGTCGAATCCGACATCCGCCGGCACACCTTCGCCATCGCAGAACTCGGCCCATCAAATTTACTTCGCCACCGACGTCGTTCCGGTGCTCACGAAACTCGGCTGCAACAGCGGCGGCTGTCACGGAAAAGCGACCGGGCAAAACGGCTTTAAACTCTCGCTGCTCGGTTTTCAGCCCGAATTCGATTACCAGGCAATCGTCAAAGCAGCTCGCGGACGACGACTCTTTCCCGCGGCACCACATCGCAGCCTGTTGCTGCTCAAAGCAACCTCTGAAACACCGCACGGTGGCGGACGGCGGCTGGATCAATCAAGTGACGACTATGGGGTCTTGCTCGATTGGATTTCTCAGGGTGCCCCGGCACCAAGCTCGAACGATCCACGGCTCGAGCGCATCACGGTGGCCTCCGCAACGCCATCTGAAGGTGTCCTCCGGACGGATTTTGCGATCCAGCTGAACGTGATGGCCTGGTTTTCTGACGGCACGTCCCGCGACGTCACGCAGCAGGCCGTTTACGAATCCAACGAACCGAAGGTGGCGGTTGTCGATGTCAGTGGGCTGGTCACGACAACGTCTCATTCGGGTCTCGTGTCGGTGATGGCCCGCTTCGGTGAAAAGATTGCTGCTTTCGACGCGGTGGTCCCCTTCGCACAGGATGAAGCCACAATTGGTGCTGTCGAGAAAGCACTGGACACCCTGGAACGACAATTCAGTGAGTCCGAGATCAATCACCTGTTGCTGCGACAATGGCGACGGATGGGTATCGTTCCTTCGCCGCTGGCCGACGATGCCACAATGTTGCGCCGATTGACCATCGATATCTGCGGTACACTGCCCACCCAGGACGAAGTCACTGAGTATCTTTCAGACTCCCGCGATGACAAACAGTCTCGCCTGGTGGACCGGCTGCTGGAACGACCGGAATACGCCAGCTACTTCGCACTCAAGTGGGCCGACATTTTGCAAAACCGCGGCGCTGGCTATTCGACCAGCAAACAGCGACCGGGAACGACTCTGTTTTCCGGCTGGATTCGTGATTCAATCGCCGCCAACAAACCCTATGATCAGTTCGTGTCCGAGATCATCACAGCCAGTGGCAGCCAGCAGGAAAACCCACCGACCGTTTGGTACCGCACGGTTCGTAAGTCCCCGGAGTACGTGGAGTCTGTGGCGCAGGCGTTTCTGGGCGTTCGCATCCAGTGTGCCCAGTGTCACCATCATCCGACAGAACGCTGGACTCAATCGGACTACTATGGTTTGGCGGCCGTCTTCTCGCGTGTCGGTCGCAAAGGCGGATTTGCTGATGCCGAGGTTCCGACCAATGAGATCATCTATGTGAAATCTCACGGGAATGTCGTCCACCCGCGGACTGGCGAAAGGCTCTCCCCGAAACCGCTCGGTGGTCCCGCCTTCAAGTCAAGTCCGTACGCAGACCCGCGTCGCGATCTGGCCCGCTGGATGACGGACGCGGACAACCCATTCTTCGCTCGAACAATGGTGAACCGGACATGGGCGCACTTTCTCAGTCGAGGCATCGTTCATCCGATCGACGACGCCCGGAGCACCAATCCACCCAGCAATCCCGAACTCCTGACAGCGCTGTCCAACGGCTTCATCGACAGCGGCTTTGACGTGAAGCAACTCATACGGACGATCACCAGCAGCTATGCCTATCAGCTGGAATCGTCACCTCATGCAGGCAACGCCGGCGACGCCCAGACGTTTGCCAGATTCTATCCCCGCCGACTGACTGCCGAAGTGCTGCTCGATGGAATCAGTCAGGTGCTGGACGTGCCCGGAGAATTTCCCGGCATGCCGCCCGGTACCAGAGCGATCGATTTGCCGGACGAAAACGTCGCCGCGCACTTCCTTGACGTCTTCGGTCGCCCGTCGCGCATGTCAGCCTGTGAATGCGAACGCGTCGACGCACCATCACTGGCACAGACACTGGAACTCGTCAATTCAACAGAAATCCAGCGCAAACTCACGGCGGAGTCGGGGTATGCCACAACGCTGGCTGCGGCGGAGCACACAACCGAAGAACTGGCGACAAACATGTTTCTGACAGTGCTGGCCCGGCATCCTGTTCCGGCTGAGCTGGAGGCAGCCGCAGCGTTTCTGGATTCAGAAAATGATCGTGTGACTGCCTGTCGGGATTTGCTGTGGTCGCTGCTGGCAACCAACGAGTTTTTATTTAATCACTGATACGGGGTGCGGGAGACGTGGCCATGTTGCAAATCGAAGGCAACTCCTTCCGGAATTGTTCGGGCATCAAGCGCCGGAACTTTCTGCAGATCGGTGCTCCCGTGCTCGGTCTGGGACTCAGCGACCTGCTGCGGCTGGAAGCAAACGCTGCGGAAGCAGGGCATCCTGGCAGTAACAAATCACTCATTGTTTTCTGGACGGATGGTGGGGTCAGCCAGCAGGACACGTGGGACATGAAGCCGGAAGCACCCGCCGAATACCGGGGCTTCTATCAGCCGATCAACACGGCGGTGCCAGGCGTCGTGTTCAGTGAACGGATTCCGATGCAGGCCAGTGTCATGGATCGGATCTCAATCGTACGGTCTGTGCATCACGAGAATGGCATTCATGCCCCGTCGGCCCACTGGATGCAGACGGGTTACTTCGGTCCCACGCTCGCCCGCAACGCTGCTCAGAAACCGTCTTTTGGGTCAGTCATTGGACGTTCGCTGGGATCGCGCCAACCGCCGATGCCGGCCTATGTCAGCATCCCGAAGGCCGAAGCGTTTGGGTACCAGGGAGCCGTTTATCTGGGTAAGGCGGCCAACCCTTTCGAAGTGGGCGCGGACCCGAATGCGGACGACTTCAAAGTGCCCAATCTGTCGTTGCCGGGCGGGCTGACGGCCGGCAGCGTTGATTCGCGGCGGTCATTGCTCAGGACGTTCGACACACTCCGCCGCGACATCGATGACAGCGGCGTGATGGAAGGACTCGATACTTTCAAAAGCCAGGCACTCGAAATGGTGGCCGGAGATCGCATGCGGGCTGCCTTCGATCTGACAGCGGAAGCCGCAGACCTGCGCGATCGGTACGGGCGACATCGGTACGGCCAAAGTGCCCTGCTGGCTCGAAGGCTGGTGGAAGCCGGGGCTCGCTGCGTGAATATCAATACCGGCAACTGGGACCACCACAACGATATCGAGAAAGGACTGGAAGAGCACCTGCCTCCGCTCGATCGCGCCATCGCAACACTGGTTCAGGATCTCGATCATCGTGGGATGCTCGATGATGTCATCGTGTACTGTGTCGGTGAATTCGGGCGGACGCCACGAATCAACGGGCACGCCGGACGAGATCACTGGTCCAACTGCTTCAGTGTGCTGCTGGCGGGCGGGGGAATCCATGGCGGACGCATCGTCGGGGCCAGTGAAAAATGGGGCGGTGCAGTCCAGGAGCGACTGGTCACTCCTCTGGACCTGCTGGCCACGATCTATCACACGCTCGGCATCGCCCTGGATACTCACTTCGAAGACGCCAGCGGACGACCGGTCAGTATCGTTGGCGGCGGCCAACCCATTCACGAACTGCTCTGAAAATGATGAAGATTCGACGATTGGCGGCGTTCGTGGGCGTCGCCCTGGGTTTGCTGACAGGATGTCTCTGTGACCCGGTGTCGGCACAGGACAACAGTCAGCAGACAATTCCTGATGCTCGTGACGAACTGGCGCGGCCGGACGTTGAGTTCAAAGTGTTCCAGTTCCCCGCCGACCGCATTCCGCGCATTGACGGTGACTCACACGACTGGGACTTCGTGCCGGATTCGTACGCCATCGGCCAGGACCAGTTGCGAGAAACGGTGATTGGGCTCGAAGACCATCAGGACCTTAAGAATCTGGACGTGACGGTAAAAGTCGGCTGGGTCAACGGACAGAACCATCTCTATTTTCTGTACGAAGCCAGCGACAACTACTGGGATTTTGCACGATCCGACCTGCACAACGACATCTTCGAAGTCGTCGTTGACGGAGATCTCTCAGGCGGGCCGCTGATCCGTCAGATGCATCCCCATAAGAAACTGCGTGATAATCTGGACACCCATTTTCTGTTTCATGGCGTGCACGCTCAGAACTACCACATCTTTACACCCGCCGACAGCAAGGACTGGACGATGGTGTGGGGCTCACAGCCCTGGATCAAAGATTTGCCGTTCGCCAACGCCGCGTACAAGTACAACTTTAAGCATGCTGAAAGCGGCAAGCTTATCCTGGAGTTTTTCATCACTCCCTTTGACTATGCTCCACCGGACCGCTCCCGCGCGATTCAGACACAGCTCACAGAGGACAAAGTCATCGGCATGTCATGGGCCATCCTGGACTATGACGACGAAAATGCAGAACAATACGCCGGATTCTGGAATCTTTCGCATAAGACGACAATGTACGGAAATGCTTCGGATCTGGTCGCCTTCCGCCTGATGCCGATCGAGAAGAATCTCCGCAAAGCCGTTGAAGCCGACTGGTCATTTCGAGTTGTCAGCCAGCGTGATCGAATCGTCGCATTTCGCGATCGGTCCTTTGGCAACATCACTTCATGGAATTGGGACTTTGGCGACGGCACGACGTCCAGTGAACGCCATCCGACTCACGAATACGACAAGGCGGGCGAATTCATCGTCACGCTCAAACTCGATGGCCCCGACGGCAAGGCTCGACGGACGAAAGTCTGGGACGTGACTTTGCCATAACTGCCAACCTTTTGACTTCAATTGCCACAAAAGCGAATCGTATGCATCACGACACGGCTGCTCGACTCACCCACTCTTCGTCATTGTCGCTCCTTGCACTGACAACTTTGCTGACAGCCCCGCTGCTCGCGACCGAACCGGCGACCGTCGGCATTGAGCAACGTGTGGCGTGGACAACTTCGACGATCACAGGTTCACCGGCGCCACCGCTCCCGTATGTCGCGGAACAGGCGTTTCCGGCTCTCAAATTCAAAAACTGTCTTGATATTACGGCGGCCCCCGGCAGCGACCGACTGTTTGTCGTTGAACAGGCCGGCAGGATACTCTCGTTTCCCAATCGGCCCGACGTCGCAGCAGCCGACCTCGTGGTGGATCTGGCCAAAGAGATTGAGGACGTGCAGCAGGGGTATGCACTGGCGTTCCATCCAAACTTTGCGGAGAACCGCTACTGCTACGTTTGCTACATCAAGTCTGCAAATCTGGAGGATGGAACGCACATCGCCAGGTTTCGCATGACGGAATCCGATCCGCCGACGATCGATGTGAGCAGCGAAACAACAATCATCACGTGGTGGTCCGGAGGCCACAACGGCTGCTGTCTCAAATTCGGACACGACGGATATCTGTACATCTCCACAGGCGATGGCGGTGGACCCAATCCGCCGGATCCGAGGAAGGCCGGCCAGGATGTCAGCAACCTGCTGTCATGCATCTTGCGCATCGACGTCCACCAGACAGACGACGGAAAGAGCTATCGCATTCCAGCTGACAATCCGTTCGTCGACATGCCCAACGTTCGAGGAGAAATCTGGGCCTATGGGCTGCGCAACCCGTGGCGGATGAGTGTCGATCGCAAAACCGGCGACCTGTGGGTCGGCGATGTCGGCTGGGAGCTGTGGGAAAGTCTCAATCGTATTGAACGAGGTGGTAACTATGGATGGGCGGTGACAGAAGGTCCCGCTTCGACCAATCCGGAATGGCAGCGAGGTCCGACACCGATTTCGCCGCCCACCATCGCACATCCACATTCCGAATCGTCGTCCATCACCGACGGACTGACGTACTATGGATCACGTCTGAAAGAACTCTACGGACATCACATCTATGGCGACTACGATACCGGTAAATTCTGGGGCTTTCGATACGAGGACGGGAAGGTCGTGGACCATCGTGAAATCGCGGACACAACTCATCGAATCGTAGGATTCTGTGATGACCACGACGGTGAGCTGTTCTTTCTGGATCATCCGGCGGGAACAATTCATCGGCTGATTCCCAACCCGCATCAGGACAACTCCGGCAGTTTTCCGCGCCGACTCAGCGAGACCGGCCTGTTCTCGTCGATCGCCGACCTTAA
>JBDOMX010000852.1:0-2489 GCA_039831615.1 Planctomycetaceae bacterium | reverse complement strand
CCTTAAGCCTGCAGCCGGCGTGATTCCCTATTCGATCAATGCCGAACCGTGGGCAGACTTTGCGGTGGCAGAGCGGCTGGTGGCAATTCCCCATGAACTGTCAATTGAGCCGGCAGGCGACAAATGGGTGTTTCCGAAGAACTCTGTGCTTGTCAAAACATTGTCGCTCGACATGCAGCAGGGAGACGCTGCCACGCGCCGTCAGGTTGAAACGCAGATCCTGCACTTCGACGGGACGGCCTGGAATCCTTACACCTACCAGTGGAACGAGGCTCAAACCGATGCCACACTGGTCGATCCCAACGGCGCCGGACGGTTGTTTGAAGTTATTGACGCTGACGCCCCGAATGGAATTCGGAAACAAACATGGCGTTACACTGGTCGGGCCGAATGCCAACGGTGCCACAACAGCTGGTCCGGACCCCCACTGGCATTCAATCCGGCTCAACTGGACCGGGACCACAAATACGGTGACGCACTGGCTTCACAACTCGACACATATGCACATATTCATCTCATTGAAACTCCGGTTGCCAGCGAAGGCCGGACGGCGCTGTGCAGCCCTCATGATCAGTCGGCCTCGATTGAGAATCGCGCTCGTGCCTGGCTGCACACCAATTGCGCTCATTGTCACCGCATGCATGCCGGCGGCTCAGTACTGTCTCACATGCACGCGGATCTTCCGCTGGAGAAGACCAATATGCTCGACGCGCGGCCGTCGCAGGGCACATTCGGTATCCATGGCGCGCGAGTGATCACGCCTGGTGACCCGTTTCGGTCGGTCCTGTTTTATCGTGTCGCGAAGCTCGGCAGCGGACGCATGCCGCGTATCGGATCAACAGAAGTCGACCGTGCTGGTGTTGCCTTGATCCACGACTGGCTCAATCAATTGCCGAGCGGCCAGACCGCGGGATCTGAGGCCACTGCAGCTCTGTCCGCGGCCAACGTGCTGGATCTGGAGCAACTTGGGAATGCTGAATCAGCGCCAGAATACGGCGAGATTCTGAATCGGCTCCTGTCCACGACCACCGGTGCGATGTTGCTGCTGCGGTCGGTTGATCGAGGCGAACTGTCAGCTGCTGTCATTTCCGCAACCATAGAAACAGCAGCTCGCCATTCAAAGTCGAGTGTCCGTGATCTATTTGAGCGTTTTCTGGCAGCCGAAGACCGCGTCAAGCGGCTCGGAAGTGTGGTGCGGCCGGAACAGATTCAGGCTCTGGCAGGCGATCCAATACGCGGCCGGCACCTTTTCCTGGAAACTGACGGCGTGTCCTGTCGCAACTGCCATCGTCTCGAAAAGCGGGGCAAAGAAGTCGGCCCCGATCTGACGGCGATCGGTAAAAGACTCACCCCGGAACTGCTGTTGGAGAGCATTCTGGAACCATCCAAACGCATCGAGCAGAAGTACATCTCGTACCTCGCCGAAACGAAGGACGGCCTCGTGTTCACCGGGCTGCTCGTCAGCAAGGATGAAAATGAGGTGGTCCTGAAAGATGCCCAGGACAAACTGATTCGGATTCCTGCGAAGACGATCGAGGAACTTGTCCCGCAGCACACATCTCTGATGCCGGACCTGTTATTTCGAGACATGACCGCTCAGCAGATTGCTGATCTGGTGGCTTATCTCAGCTCGCTGAAGTGAATCCAACTCTGTACCCGGATGACGATATCACAGCAGCCGACTTCACCCGCACCAGCAACCGTCTTCCGATCGACGATGAATTGAACGACGACCGGTTCAGTTGCATCAACGCGAGGTCAGTTGCTTTGTGATGCCGACATCACTGCGGAAATCAGCCTGGCCACGCATATCCCTGCTGTTTCCGGAATCCGGAAATCTGAATGGAACCGTCGGCGGCGAGAGTCATCATCGAGTAGCCGTTGTTATTGACACCGGCTCCTTCGATCATGGCCACTAATGTGCAGTAATGAATGCCGTTGATTTCTGTATGGTCATTCTGGTGACTGTGTCCCTGCAACACCAGTCGCACATCTGCAGACTCCAGCAATGCTCGAACGCTGGCCGCATTCTTCACCCCGTGATGGGTACTCACATCGAGGCGCTGATGAGCAAATACGATCGTGGGTTTTGAATTGGCAGTAAGATCGGTTTTTAGCCACTCCAGTTCCGCATCCGGAATATTGGGGTCAGTCCATTCGAAATTCTTCCGGCCGTACGGCTGGCCATCACTCCGGAAGCAGGAGTCGAGCACCACGAAATGGTGGTCGCCGTGGTCAAAAGCATAGTACGACCGCTGCTGTTCGACCCCATCGAGAAATTCCTGCTTGGTCAGCGAATACACGCAGTGATTGCCAAGCACGTAGTGGCGTTCATTGCAAATCGCTGAAAATTCTTTGTTGATACGTTTCAGGTACTTCAGTTCAGTCTCGACGGAATCGGCGGCGTCGATCAGATCACCAAGTTCCACGACAAAATCGGGACTGGACTCCGCAAACTCAGCCGCCGCCTCTGCCAGCTTCTCCGGTGT
>JBDOMX010000274.1:0-19593 GCA_039831615.1 Planctomycetaceae bacterium | reverse complement strand
CTACTCATCCATGATGACGCACATCGAACTGGAAGGAGTCCGCGTTCACAACCTGCGAGGAATCACACTCAGGATTCCTCACAATGCTGTGACCGTGATCTGTGGCGTCAGCGGTTCCGGGAAAAGCAGTCTGGCGTTCGACACGTTGTTTGCGGAGGGACAGCGACGTTATGTCGAAACGTTTTCACCTCAGGCGCGGCAGTTTCTCAACCAACTGGAACGCCCGGACGTCGATCGCATCGAAGGAGTTCCCCCGGCAATTGCTGTCCGGCAGCAACGGCGACTCACAAGTCCCATGAGTACCGTCGGGTCGCGGACCGAGATCCTCCGCTACCTGCAGTTATTGTTCGCTCAGGCCGGAACCCTGCATTGTCCGGAATGCCGGACGCCCGTGCAGGCCTGGACGCCCGACGGCGTGGCAAACTCCGTCATCGTTCAGGAACCAGCAGCTCGGGCAATGATTGCCTTTCCGGTGCATTCCCACTCAGAGATTAAGAGTCTGCTCATTCAGGGTTTCACTCGGGGAATCGTCGGTGATCAAAGCATGAGGCTCGAAGATGTCTCATCATCTTTGGACACGGCAGATGTACTGGTCGTTGTCGATCGGATTCACACTCGCGCCGACGACCGTCAACGCATTGCGGAAGCGACTCGACAGTCGTTTGATCAGGCGTCGGCCTGTCACGTACTGGTTGAGTCGACAGACGGCGAAGTCCGGCTGGACGATCGTGCCTGGGACCGCAGGGTGTTTTACGATTCCTGCGTTTGTGCGGCCTGTCATCTGAGCTGCCCGCCGGTGACGCAGGATCTGCTGAGTTTTCATGCGGCGGTCGGTGCCTGCGAAGAATGCCACGGAACCGGTGTGGTCAAAAATGCAGCTCGGGCGACGTGTCCGTCGTGCCACGGATCGCGACTCAATAAATTCGGCCGTTCCGTGCGTCTGAACGAAGTGAGCCTGCCCGAGCAGTTGCAGCGAGAATGTTGCGAAGTGCTGCCATGGTTGGAAGACGTTCAGCAGTCACTTTCGACTGCCGTGGCCGGGTCGTTAAGGACTGTATTTCAACAGCTTCATCGTCGGCTGCAGTACCTGACAGACATTGGGCTCGGTTATCTGTCACTCGAGCGGTCGTTAATGACGCTGTCGGGCGGCGAAGCGCGACGCGTTGATTTAACGTCCGTGCTGGGCAGCGGATTGATCAATACATTGTACGTTCTGGACGAACCCACCAGTGGCATGCACGAAACCGACATCGAACGCGTCATTGCCGCGATTCGTCGACTGCAGGCGTCCGGCAATACTTTGGTGGTCGTGGAGCACGATCCGGACGTGATTCGCTGCGCTGACCACGTCATTGAGTTAGGACCAATGGCCGGACAGGACGGCGGTGATATTGTCTTTGAAGGATCGCCCGATGGATTGCTTCACGCCGACACTCGTACGGGCGAATCCTTCAGAGAAACGGGGCCAAACGTCCTTGAATCAGCATTCGCCGCAGACCCCAACGCTGCGGGGAATGATCATTGGCTGAAGATCCGGAATGTGCAGTGTCACAACATTGCCGGGGCCGCCGTGGACCTGCCGTTGCAGACGTTGTGTGTGGTGACGGGTGTGAGCGGCAGCGGTAAGAGTTCATTGATCGTTGACGCCTTGTATCCGGAATTACAACGGATCCTGTCAGGGCAGTCGCCCGTCGAGGATGGCCGCTGCGACATTGCCGGCAGCCTCCACTGTGTCGGCGATGTGCAACTGCTGGAACAGAACCCTCTGCAGCGCTCCAGCAGGAGTATTCCAGCAACGTTTCTGGGCACGTTCGACGATATCCGCAAAGTGCTGGCGGAAACTCATGAAGCACGCAAACGCAACTTCACGCCCGGGACCTTTAGCTTCAATTCGGCACGAGGCGGTCGTTGTGATCGTTGTCACGGACGTGGTGTCATTACGATTGATCTGCAATTTTTGGCGGATGTGGAAACGACCTGCGAAAACTGCAAGGGGCGTCGATTTCGGAGCGACGTGCTGGAGATTCGCTACCGCGATCGCTCGGTGGATGAGATTCTCGAGATGACAGCCGAGGAAGCATTTGTTTTTTTTCACGGGCAGCAGCGGATTCAAAGGTCATTGAATGGACTGCGGCAGGCGGGACTCGGCTATTTGAAGATTGGACAGCCGGTCTCGACGTTATCCGGCGGGGAGGCTCAGCGTTTGAGGATTGCTGCGCTGCTGGCCGGCGTTCCGGATCCGGAGTCGGCAGAAAAGAGTCCTGGGACATCAGGCGTGAGACGCGACATCGGAACACTGTTCATTTTGGATGAACCGTCGAATGGTCTGCACGCCCATGATTCAGATCGTCTGATGAATTGTCTGCGTCAGCTGGTTCAGGTTGGGCACTCGGTCGTCATCATCGAACACGACAGGCGACTCATTCGTCAGTGCGACTATCAAATCGAAATGGGACCCGGACCGGGGCGGCATGGCGGTCGAGTGATGACTGCCGGACCGTTGACGGGATAGCGAAGATGCGAAGTCGCGGCATCCCGGATCGCGGTCTTCACGGTCGAGACCGTTTGCCGGGCAATGTGTTCCCGGTTTTTGCCACCGCTTTGAACATTCTCTGTTCCATTTCGTGGAGCGGCTGCGAGTTTCCGTGTTTGTAATCCCTGAACGCTTGCCAAAAGCGGAATGTTCCGGTCCTGCGAAGCGGATGGAAGACCAAGACCAGCGGATTGAAGTGTCGCTTTCCTCCGAAGTAGTGAAAGACCTGCACGCGAAGCGGATACCATTGCCAGGTCCGGCGTTCAGACCAGTTGAGAATGATGGTGTTCTCCGGAAGACGCGGAATCATCTTTTCATCAATGTAGTCGTGCCACACCGGGCTGTCAGAGTACACCACAATCACGTGGATGCCCCGCATGCACCAACAACCCCACACGAGAACATGAATCGTCATTCCGTAGAGCCACCACAATACATAGACACATCCTGCGAGTGGCAGGCCGATGATAATCAGTGCGACGAGAACAGGAATCGCAACCATGAATTGCAGTCGTTTGGAGAGCTCCTGTTTCATAGAAACCTTTCCGGGGACGTGGCGGCTGAAATCCGACAGGTGCAGGTACCGTGATCAGCCACGGATGGGCTCGCACGACTGAGCGAGCCGTGTCAACATTGCCTACGCCATGCGCCGACGGACGCTGGCATCGACCGCTGCGTTGAAATCGCGGACGGGTGTCCGGTCCCGCAAACATCGCGTCATCAGCTGCTGAATCGATACCGGAGCCGATCCCTCGATCGGTGGATCGCTGTCCAGGTTTGTGGGAAACGAGTACCCCTCCGCGATTGAACCTCCCAGCCACCGCATAAAATCAAGATTGGGTTCTGCGGTTTCGTACCTTTTCAGCAGCACGGGATAGACGAGCTTTGTGATCCCTGGCCAGTCGATTGTTTCCATCGTCTTTCCGAAGGCAACGGATACCTGGAGCAGGTTGGCAACCCGATCGACCCGCGTCGTGTTGGCACCCGCGGCATGAAAGACGGCAGGGCTGAAAAACAAGGCATCACCCTTCATTAATGAGATCTGTACGCTGTGTTCTTCAAAGTACTTCTGGAATTCTAAATTCCGCCACGCCAAATATCCGGGACAGTACTGATGGGAAAACGGCAGTACTTTGGTCGGCCCGGAATCGACACTCATCTCTGAATGGGCCACTGCACCCTGCAATGTGAGATACTGAGAGGCGACCTGAACAGACAACGGGTACTCGCAAACGACGCTGTCATTCTGAAAGCCAAGATGATAGTCGCGATGGGGCTTCTGAGCCTGTCCACCGGGTTTGACGATGTTGACTTGTGAGGTCATCTGAAAGCATGGACCAAGCCAGGATTCCGACATAATTCCCAGCACCGGGTTGGCGTAATAGTCCAGAAATGCCGTTGCATCGTGTTCACAGAACTTCTGCAGGGCATTCCAGACTCTGTCGTTTTCGCCGGGGTTTGCAAAATGATCACCCCGGTGCTGTGCGAGTTCTTTTTCCTTCAGGATGATGTCGTTAAAGATCCCGGTGGCAACATCAATGACCTCGGTGTCGGCGAACGCATTTCGTACCACGAGAACGCCTGGCCCATCCTTAAGACAACGATGGAGTTCTGTCTTCAGCGTCAGGCACGCGCGTGAGTTCCGTGCACCATCCCGAAATCGTTCGCCGGTATACACAACGACATTGTGCTGCAAACCTGAAGCGAGAGGGTATTCCTCGATGACGGTGGTCCGGGCACAGCAATTGCGGAACTCATCAGGATCCAGATCAGCGTGTTGAACAAAAATCGGGTCGGGCATGGTGACTCCAAAAAGTAATCCCGTCAGCGGTGGCGCTGGATTGAAGTCTGCGAGCCGGGACGTCAGCCGCCTGAACCTGCCTCATGGCGGAGCTGACACACCGGGTTCACCCTGTCTCAGCCGAGGATGCTGCACAAAGCATCCTTGAACTGCCGGACATCATCCGCATTGTTGTAGAAATGCGGGCTGACGCGGACGCGGTCCTTCTTCAGACTGACTGTGATGGCGTGGGCACGGAGTTGACGAATCAGTTGTGTCGATTCTCGCAGAGGATGATTGAAGGAAAGAATACCGGACTGAGCGGACTCGGGCAGGAGAGGACATTCCATGCCGGCCGAGCGGCCTGCGTCTTCGAAGTCGTTGCGGACGCTCAGCAGTCGTTGTTCTCGTGCCGATGGAGAGATATCTCGGAACACCGACAAACTGGCGTGCAGTCCCGTCAGGCCAAACGTGTTGTGCATTCCGGATTCAAAGCGAGTGGCCGTGGGGCTGAACTGCAGTTCTGTCGCGCCGAAATTCAGAGGATCGACGGTGCTGGCCCAGCCTGGACGTGTCACTTCGAAAAGATTCTGTTGATCCCTCCGTATGGCCAGAATGCCGGCACCGTCCGGGCCGAGCAACCATTTGCGACTGTCGGCGACGACCACATCCACCTCCTGCGCGTGAAGCTCCAGCGGCAATACTCCCATTCCCTGAATTGCGTCCAGCACCAGCAGACCACCGTGTCGGTGAGCGACTTCAGCCAAACGCGCCGGGTCGCGGCGGACACCGGTTCCATAGTCCACCCAGCTGCAGGCGATGATGCGCGTGTTTGAATCACATGCCTCGTCGAGAGCACTGACGCAACCATCCGGATCATCCGGTGCATCCACCTGGCGAACCTCCACGCCGCGGCGGTTCAGGTTGAGCCAGGGAAAACGATTGCTGGGAAATTCCGCGGCTGGCAGTACGACGTTGTCACCGCTTTGCCAACGGAAGCCTTCTGCGACGATGCCAATACCTGAAGCCGTATTGGGGACAAAGGCGACTTCGTCTTCATGGCCGCCAATGAGCTCTGCCACCAGCTTCCGAGTGCGGTGCACGAGTTTCTGCCAGTGATTCCAGTGACGAACGCCGTGACTCGCTGCGCTGTGGATGCGATTCGACATGGCATCAATGACAGGCTGGGGCAGGACGCCGGCAGCCGCGTGGTCCAGGTAGACGCCGTCTTCTCTTATGACCGGCATCAGAGATCGAAGCTGTTCCAGATCGCTGATCGGTTGAGTCACATGTCGTATTTGGTCTGCAGCAAGGCCCACCGTGGAATCCTGATTTGTGAGAGTCATGAGTTTCATTGGCCTGGTTTGAAGTCCGTCAGCGCACAGCATACCGTGTCAAAATCGTTTTGAGGTCATTTCCACCGGCTGTCGGGTTGTGAATATCACGTCATGGATGCAGAAGTCCCATCCTCTGAAGAGATCGCTCTCAACTATCTGGATCAATTGCCCTGGGAACCGTACCCGTTCCAGGAACAGGCGATTCTGTCCTGGTTCGAAGGGGAAGATGGAATCCTTGTGTGTGCTCCCACAGGGACCGGAAAAACCGTGGTTGCCGAGACGGCACTGTATGAAGCACTGGTCACCGGAAAAAAGGCCTACTACACGACACCACTGATCGCATTGACGGAGCAGAAATTCCACGAATTGCAGGAATCAGCCGAACGTTGGGGATACTCACGAGATGACGTGGGGCTCATTACCGGCAATCGGCGCGTGAATCCGGACGCCCGTATTCTCGTCGTGGTTGCTGAGATCCTGCTGAATCGACTGTTGACGCCGGAAGAATTTCCTTTTGACAACGTGTCGGCCGTGGTGATGGATGAATTCCACAGCTTTAACGACCCGGAACGAGGCATCGTCTGGGAATTGTCGCTGGGGATGTTACCAAATTCCGTGCGCGTGCTGTTAATCAGCGCCACCGTGGGCAACGCTCCTGAATTCGTGGCGTGGCTGAGTCAGCAACACCGGCGGCGACTGCGCCTGCTGCAAAGCGAAGAACGCCGCGTGCCTCTGGATTTTCGCTGGATTCCCGATCAATTGCTTTCAGAGCATCTCGAGTTCATGGCCGATGGCGATGACGACGCTCGCTATACGCCCGGCCTGGTGTTTTGCTTCAATCGAGCGGAGTGCTGGACCGTCGCGGAACAGCTCAAGGGCAAACGTCTGCTGGCGGATGGGCAGCAGGATCAACTGGTCCGGGAACTCGATCAGCACGACTGGTCAGTGGGGGCCGGAGGAAAACTCAGACAGATCCTGTTACGTGGTGTCGGGGTTCACCATGCGGGAATCCTTCCTCGTTATCGACGGATCGTGGAAGAGCTGTTTCAGAAGAAGCTGTTGTCCATTTGCGTTTGCACAGAGACTCTGGCGGCCGGAATCAATTTGCCCGCTCGTTCGGTGGTGATGATCAGTTTGCTTAAGGGTCCCTACGGAAAACAAAAAGTCGTCGATGCCAGTTCAGCTCACCAGATGTTCGGGCGAGCTGGTCGACCGCAGTTCGACAGTCGAGGCTATGTGTTTGCGGTGGCACACGAAGACGATGTCAAAATCTTCCGCTGGCAGGAGAAGTACGACGCGATTCCTGCCGACTCCAAAGATCCCATGATCCTGCGAGCGAAAAAGAAGCTCAAGAAGAAGATGCCGAAACGCCGCGACGGACAGCAGTACTGGTCCGAAAAGCAGTTTGAGACACTGCGTCATGCGGTGCCGGCGAAACTGGCCAGCAAAGGACGGTTTCCCTGGCGGTTGCTGGCGTTTCTGATTCGAAAATCGGGCAATGTGCAGGATCTGCTGGCCGCAATTCACCGGCGTCTGCTGGATCCAGCGGAAAAGGAAGACGCCATCCGACGGCTCCGACAGATGTTGCGGACGCTGGAATCCGGGGATTTCATCACACTCGATCCACCGCCGCCGCAGCGAACAGATGGCAGGGAAGATGCAAAACTATCGTTCACTGTGACCGCTGCCTCGACCACGATCCCACTGCTTGCGGCGGAATCGACCAGCAGCGAATCGGTCTGGTTGTCACGTGGTGAATTGATCAGCAGCGACGATGAGGCCGCTGAGCAAGCGACTGACGTTGAAGATTCGATTCCCGCGCCGTTTGACAGTGGCGTATTCGACGGCCGATCAGATGGTGCGTCGGTGAACGGCGGGTCGACAGAAGTTTCAGAAGCGAAATTGTCGCCTGAGGACACGGCGAAAGACGACAGTGAGGTTGCTGGTGGAGTTGGATTGTTCGGTCAGCTGCTCACCGAAGCGCGATCATCCGGCGGGACAGCGAGCAGTCGCGACAAGCCAACCGGCCGGCAGCTCAATGACACCGAAACGACATCCGCACAGAACCGTCAACCACTGGATGAGTACGATCCGCGTTACGCCCGTCCCACCGAAACCCTCGATTTGCTGTTCAACTTTCGCAGCATCAACGCAATTTTTGGCATGTTTTTGGCCGAACATTTTTACCGGGGCAGTCATGAGGAACGGTTGCTGCTGCTGGAAGGAGCACTCGACATGCCTCGTTCAGTGGCCTCAAAAGTGCGAGTTCCGTTTCCGGAGCAAATGCCGCCAGGTCCGATGGCGACAACGTGGTTGACACCTCAGCTCCTGTCGCGAGGGCTGGCGACTCAGGAGGAAATCACAGGGTATCGCGATGAGGAAACGGGGCGTCGGATTCCGCCCATGGATCTGGCGATTCAGATGCAGATGCTGTTTCGCTCCGAATTCCCGGCAGCAAATGATGCCCGCTGCTCGGCCGTCTGGTGCGTCGGTGATTTGTTAACGTTCGGCGGAGATTTTAACAAGTACGTACGAGCACGCGACTTGACGAAACAGGAAGGGGTGATCTTCCGCCACTGTCTGAGGATGATCTTACTGTGCGAAGAATTCGCCTGCGTCCGGCCGCCGGGAATCGAACAGGCCGAGTGGCAGCGGGATCTGACTGACCTCGCAAGTCGGCTGACCGAGAGCTGCCGCGCCGTCGATCCGTCCAGCACGGATGAGACGATCACTGCGCTGGAACTCCGGCAACAGGAAACTGCGATCTCGTTGTAGTGTTGCTGACATCGGATGCCGGCAGCATCCGCAACGCTGATTCCACTGCCTGAACGTTCCTGATGCAGGCAGGACCAGTCACCTCGTTGCTGACGCTGCCAGCATCAGCCTCTTTTCGTGAGCCGAACAATTTTCAACACAACCAGATCAAAACAACCGCCCAGGTCACGCTGGTCAGGATCGCCGAAACGACACCGGCGCAGCCCGATCCATTTTGAGCAACAGTGTCGAACCGTTCCGGATCTTTCTCCACCAGCCCTGGAATCAACTGGTCAATGAACTCCTTCGATTCTTTGAGTCCCTTGCCGGTTGCCTTGCGGTACTTCTTGATTGCCTCAATCTTGTTTCCTTTCGCCAGCGATTCAGTGATGTCTGCAATCGTTTGCGAATCCAGCTCGATATCTGACACGCCCGTTGTTCCTCCTCTGCAGTGTGTTTATTGAATTGTGATTTCGGGTTCAGAGGTCATAGACGCCGTGTCTGGGGGCGCTTACTATGCATTGTTGTAGTGAGCCTCACGTTCTGGAGCCAGCCGGACGGAATTGAAATGAGTGTCAAACCTTCATTGCTAATGTATCGTTTCGGATTCGCTGTGCCGGCGCTGATGTTGATGCTGGGGGCCGCCATTGGCGATGATCGTGTTGACTTTGATCGTGATATTCGTCGTATTCTGTCCGATAACTGCTTCCAGTGTCATGGTCCGGCTGAAGAGAACCGCGCAGCGGAGTTGCGTCTGGATCGGAAGGCCAGTGCATTCGCGAATGCGGACGGTGAGGCCCGAATCGTGCCTGGCATGCCGTCCGAAAGCGAACTGTTTCGGCGGGTGACGGCAGAGGATCCTGATGTCCGGATGCCGCCACATGATTCGGGACGAAGTCTCACCGCTGAGCAGGTCGAGCTGATCGGCCAATGGATCAGGCAGGGTGCTGAGTGGAAAGAACACTGGTCATTTGCGCCTCCCTCGGCGCCGGCAGAACCAGAAGTTCAGGACAGGAGCTGGATTCGCACGCCCATCGACGCATTCGTACTCTCGCGGCTGGAACAGGAGGGGCTCCAGCATGCTCCCGAGGCAGAACGTACCACGCTGATTCGCCGCGTGACACTGGACCTGACCGGGTTGCCGCCGACTCCGGAAGATGTCGACGCGTTCCTGCTGGACACGACGTCCGACGCCTGGGAAAACGTAATCGACCGACTGCTGGATTCATCGGCTTACGGAGAACGCATGGCGGTACGCTGGCTCGACCTGGCTCGGTACGCGGATACCAGCGGCTACCAAAATGACGGTCCACGTGACATGTGGCGTTGGCGGGACTGGGTGATCAATGCCTACAACAGCAACATGCCTTTTGATCAGTTCACGATTGAGCAACTGGCGGGTGACATGCTGCAGGACACTCCGGCGCCGGGCCGGACTGGACTTGGCGGCCTTGAACTGGGCGATGCCGCTTTGGACCGCTGGATTGCATCCGGGTTCAATCGAAACCATCGTGGCAATTCAGAAGGAGGTGTCGATCCCGATGAGTACCAGGTTGAGTACGTGGTGGATCGCGTTGACACCACCGCAACAGTCTGGCTCGGACTTTCCATGGGGTGCGCGCGGTGTCATGACCATAAGTACGATCCGATTACGCAATCGGAGTTTTACCAGCTGTTCGCGTGCTTCAACAATATCCCGGAAAACGGCCGAGCACTCAAAGACGGCAATTCACCTCCGTATATCAAGGCCCCGACATTACCGCAGCGCACTCGACTGGAAAAACTCAATAAGGAACTCGCCGCGCTGCGGCAGCAATGGAACCAGAAACAATCTGCTCTCAATGAGGCACAGTCGGTTTGGGAACAGTCGCTGGTGTCCGACGAATCGTCGAAAGAGCCTGCCGCCGGGACTCTGACAGAGGGGCTCACCGTCCGCCTGACCCTCGATCACGATGTCGCCAACTCAGCCTCTGTGGCTGAACCAGCTGAATCGACGGCACCGGCCACGGCCACAGCGGTCACTGCAAATCCAGCGGAGCATCTGTTTGGCCCAGGACCGCTCGGCAACGCGCTCCTGCTGAATGGGAAAGACCCGGTCGAAGCTGGTGATATCGGCACCCTGGACTTCATGGAAACCTTCACGCTGGCTGCATGGGTGAAGCCGGAAAGCGACGGAACCATTTTGAGTCGGAAGGCTCCGGAAGCTGAGGGCCAGGGCTATTCGATCGGAATTTCAGACGGACACGTGTCTGTCAACCTCATCAATCGCTGGCTCGATGACTGCATCCGACTGGCGTCAGTCCAATCACTCAAATTCGGTGAATGGCAGCATGTGGCGGTCACGTACGACGGGACGCGGCAGGCGGCAGGAGTCGTCGTGTACATCAACGGTGCCGCGTGTGACAACGATGTCCATTTCGATTTTCTTAATCAAACGATCGCGTCGGAAGAGCCATTTCGGATCGGGTCGGGCGTCACTCCATTGCGTGGAGCCGTGGACGAAGTTCGCATCTATGATCGATGTCTTGCCGCGACAGACGTCTCCATCATGGCCGCAGCCACCAGCCTGACAGACATTGCACGAATGCCGGCCGAGCAACGATCCGTCCCGGCGCGGCGGAAATTGCAACACAGTTTTATCAAGCTGGCCGCACCCAAAGAATACGGCGAACTCTCGGCACAGATTCGGCAGAAAGAGGGCGAAAGAGACCAGTTGGTCATCGAAATTCCAACGGCGATGGTGATGCATGAATCAGCCCCTCGCACGACTCGGATTCTGAAGCGGGGGCAGTTCGATCAGCCAACCACCGCAGTACAGCCGGCTGTGCCTGAGATTCTCACGACGGGGCCGACCGAGTTGCAGGATGGTCGCGTCGGTCTGGCACGCTGGCTGGTGTCCGGGAAGCATCCTCTGACCGCCCGGGTGGCCGTCAACCGCTACTGGGAGATGTTCTTCGGCGAAGGACTCGTCCGGAGCATGGAAGACTTCGGATCACAGGGAAGTCGCCCCAGTCATCCTCAACTTTTGGACTGGCTGGCCACTGAGTTCGTCCGATCGGGGTGGAATGTCAAACAGATTCACAAAACGATTGCGATGAGTGCCACGTATCGGCAGACATCCACGACATCCGCAGAACTGCGCGAACGCGATCCCAAGAATGAACTGCTCGCTCGCGCTTCGCGATTTCGGCTGTCAGCCGAAGTCGTCCGAGACCAGGCCCTGGCAGCCAGTGGGTTATTGTTTAACAAAACCGGCGGTCCGTCCGTCAAGACATATCAACCGGCCGGACTGTGGAAGGAAATTGCCTCTACCAAAGAGTACGAACTGGCAAAGGGCCATGATTTGTACCGCCGCAGTCTGTACACGTACTGGAAACGGACCGTGGGTCCTCCCAGCATGTTGACTTTTGATGCCACCACTCGGGAAATGTGCACCGTGCGGCGGGCTCGCACGAACACTCCACTTCAGGCTCTGGCGTTGATGAACGACGTGACTTACGTGGAGGCATCACGTGCCCTGGCCCAGCGCATGATTCGGGAAGGCGGAACGACCGACCGGAATCGCGTTGAACGTGGCTTTCGATTGGTCCTGGCGCGGCAGCCCGGTCTCGAGGAGTCACAAATCCTGTGCGAATCCGCGGCACGATATCAGCAGCAATTTGAAAAGAGCGACGACGCGGCCGAACAATTGCTCGCAATTGGCGAGTCGCCGGTCGCGGACGGAATTCCGTCCCGGGAACTGGCCACATGGACGGCTGTGGCCAGTGTGATACTGAATCTGGACGAGACGGTGACGCGACGTTAACGCATTTTTCAAAAAGCCGTGGCGGGTTCTGGCTCGCGGGGGCGATGGATGATGGGCTTTGGCACTTCCGCCGCGGCCACGAATCAGCATAAAACGCTGTAGCAATCTCAGCGGTTCCGTCTGAATGCGGATCCTTTGGAAACTCCGGAGTCAACCATGAATCCGATCCATGACTACATCACGTCAGAAACACGGCGGGCTGTTCTGCGGAGCGGAGCCATGGGAGTGGGTGCGGCAGCGCTCAACAGCCTCATCAGTGGCGACGCCGCTGCGGGTTCCCAGGCGTCAGCCACCACTGGTCTGCCAGGGTTGCCTCACTTTGCGCCGAAGGCCAAACGTGTGATTTATTTGTGCCAGTCCGGCGCGCCGTCGCAACTGGATCTGTTCGACTGGAAACCTCAACTTCAAAATCTGCGGGGAACCGAATTCCCGGATTCTGTCCGTGACGGACAGCGTTTCACCGGAATGACGAAAGACCAGGCGTCATTTCCACTTGCTCCCACGGTTTTTGATTTCCAGCAACGAGGCAACAGCGGGGCATGGATGAGCGAACTCATCCCACACACCGCAAAGGTCGCGGACGAGTTGTGTTTCGTGAAGACGATGCACACGGAAGCAATCAATCACGATCCGGCAATCACGTTCATACAGACAGGAAGTTCTCTGGCCGGACGACCGTGCATGGGTTCGTGGCTTTCCTACGGACTCGGCAGCATGAATGATGATCTGCCGACCTTCGTGGCGATGACATCCGGCGACGCCGGACAGCCCTTGTACGATCGACTGTGGGGAAGCGGATTTCTGCCGACTCACCATTCAGCGGTCAAGTTTCGGCGGACGGGTGATCCGGTGCTCTACCTTTCCAATCCTCCCGGAATTGGTCAGGAGCTGCGCCGCGAGATGCTGAATGACCTCGCCAGACTCAACAACATTCAGTTGCGCGAGCAGGGTGATCCGGAAACCGCGGCTCGGATGACTCAGTATGAAATGGCAGCTCGGATGCAGTCGACGGTTCCCGATCTCGTCGATGTTTCCGATGAGCCGCAGCACATCCTGGATCTTTATGGTGCCGATTGTCAGAAATCAGGCACGTATGCGTCGAATTGTTTGCTGGCGCGCCGATTGGTGGAACGTGGTGTTCGATTTGTCCAGTTGTACCACCGCGGCTGGGATCACCATGGTAAGTTGCCGGCCACGATCCCCAAACTGTGTGCGCAAACTGACCAGCCGACATCTGCCCTGATTCAGGACCTGCGCGCCCGCGGAATGCTGGAGGACACCCTGGTGGTCTGGGGCGGTGAATTCGGGCGGACGGTTTACTGCCAGGGAACACTGACCGAAAAAGATTTCGGGCGAGACCATCACCCCAGATGTTTTACGATCTGGATGGCGGGAGGCGGAGTGAAGCGAGGAACATCGTACGGCGAAACGGATGACTTCTCGTACAACATTGCAGAGAATAGCGTGGAGGTGCATGACCTCAACGCGACCATCATGCAGCTGATGGGGATTCAGCACACGCGGCTGACGTTTCAATACCAGGGTCGGCATCATCGGCTGACCGATGTGCACGGCCATGTCGTGCCGGAATTGATCGGATAGTCGGCGATGAGGCCGGTGTCCGCCGGACGATCGTTGCCGTTGTGCAGGCTGCCAGCCTGCAGTCCCGGGCTGTCACACGGCGTGGCTGTGGAACCGCGAATTAATAACTGGTCCTGTTTCGACTCCTCTTCCACACCGATGCTGGCAGCATCGGCCGTGCCAGTCCCGTTCGACGCTCCCTGTGAAAACGACGATCTAGACTTCCAGCATGACCAGTCGATTGTACAGCGAATCCCATTTGTCGACGGTGGCCTGCGATTCCCAGACTTCATCTCGGGCCACCGCGTCCACGGGCGCGTTGTTGTGTTGTCGAGTGAACAGCTGGACTTCCTGCTCGGTGCCGGCAATCGTTCCCAAAACGGTTCGCCCGTGCCGGTGCGCCTCACTGGTGTTGCCGGAGAAACCAAGCGTTGTGGACACGCGATCGACAATGATTGCGACGTCGAACGTCCGACCAGCTGCTGCGACCACGACCTTTGATCGTTCGTTGCCGTAACGATCTGCGTTATTGATCGAAGAGACCAGCTCAAACAAAGGCAGAGTGGAAGGTGACGCCTCTGGATCGTCAACAGCAGACGGCTCCCCGGAATCGTCGAACGGGATCTGCGTCCCGGTGGTATTCAGCGAATGTTCGGTGACATCATTCAGGAAATCGGACGGAATCATTTGCAGAGTTGTCTTGTGAGACCAGTCCGGAAAACGCGGGATGTCAATCCGGAGATCCATGGTCCATTCGATCTTGTTGTCGCTGGCATCCAGGCTCCATGCATCTGTCTCCGGAAGACGAATGTGCAGAGACTCTGAAAACGGCTGGCCTGCCATGAGCTGCCCGGCGGGCAGGATCACCTGCTTATCATCAAACAGTGTGTGGCGGTGAGTCGTACTGTTGGTGCCGCTCCCGGACGTTGCTGATTCCTGCACGAGCAGCCTCGCCGAGACTTCATTAATGCGAAACGTTTTCTGCGGTGTGAATGAAAGTTCACAGGGCCAGTCTTCACCGGGGCTGACGACGAGGACCGGAGTCCTGACGTTCACCTCTCCCACTCGGCCTTTGATCGCCCTTTTTCTGAGCCAGTAAAACAGTCCTCCGACCAGCATGACGGGCAGGAGGAACACGGCAAACGTGATGAGAACGGCGAGCAGAGCAAAGACAACAACTCCAACGATCAAACTAACGGTGAGACTCATCGCAGCATCAGATGACGTTTTCACTTTCATTTCGACGACTTCGCTGCGATCCCCGCTGAATTGAGTCGGGCGCTGCCCCGCCAGAACAATGAACTCTTCCGCATGTTTGGGATCGATGGCCCACGGCACATCGACGGCCACATGCACGTAGTGGTCAACATTGATGTATTCACCGTGGTAGGTCAGCGGCCACAGTTCTGATTGGAATTCAAATCGCAATCGTAATTCCTCGCCCGCCTGCAGCGGCTGAGAATCACACAGCGGAATCTCGTGTTTTGTTCCGGTGTCCTTGTTGCCGCGTCCATGAGTGCCCCAGTAATGCGTCAGCACGATTCCATTGCAATTGATGTCTGTGTTGACACTGACGACGACCTCGCCGGAGATCACATCGCCACCAGAATAGGTTCGGTCAGAGCGGTCAAATTGAATCGCAATGTCGCATTTTGGCACAGCATTGCTCCGTTTGCCGGTGGTCTGAGCGGCAGATTCATCGATGTCGAGTGCTGAAAGGAATCTACACCGGGTGCTGCGACTCAGCAATGGATGAAATGTTCCGAATCGCACCGCCTGCTGGTCCCGCGAACTACCGTGCGACGCACACTCGACGCACACTCGACGCAAATGTCTCATGCCACCTGGAATGTCTCAAGCGATTACGGTATAGCTCTCACGGGAAACAACACGGTTTCAGCACTGATGGATGACCATGCATGACTAATAGAAAGTCACGATGAGTGATCGAAGATTTGGCAGGTTGTCTGGGAAACCGGCGTGGTGGCTGGCGGGGTTCCTTGCAGTGGCCGTGATTCCTGTTGGTTTCTGGCTCCACAGTCAACGGCCGGTCGATGAACATCTGACTGAGACTTCGCCCGACCAAACGGATGAACTCGAGCAAGACCAGGCAATGGCTCACACCAACCACTTGATTGACCAAACCAGTCCTTACCTGCTGCAACACGCCCACAATCCGGTCAACTGGTATCCCTGGGGCGACGAGGCATTTGCCAAAGCGAAGCAGGAAAACAAGCCCGTCTTTCTGTCGGTCGGCTATTCGACCTGCTACTGGTGCCACGTGATGGAAGTCGAATCTTTTGAAGATGCTGAAGTTGCGGCGGTCATCAACAAATACTTCATTGCCATCAAGGTCGATCGCGAGGAACGTCCGGACATTGACGAACAGTATATGCTGGCGACGCAACTGGTGACTCAACGTGGCGGCTGGCCGAATTCAGTCTGGCTGACACCGGACGGCAAGCCGTGGATGGCCGGAACATATTATCCGAAGCCACGCTTCATTCAGATCCTTGAGCAACTGGCTGAAGTGTGGCGGGACCGGCGCGAAGAGGTGGATCAACAGGCTGACGACCTGGCAAATGCGGTCGAGCGGATGAGTCGCTCCGGTGAGGCCAAGAGTGTGGAACTGACACCGGAATTGACTCAACAGGGAGTGGACAAGCTCGTCAGTCGCTTCGATCCGACTCACGGCGGATTTGGAGGTGTGCCTCGGTTTCCCCCTCATGGGACGCTGCAGTTACTGATGCAGCATTACCTGGTGACCGGGCAGAAGTCTCTTCTCAAACCGATCTCTGTCACACTCGATGCGATGTGGCTGGGCGGGATGCACGACCATATCGGTGGCGGTTTTCATCGCTATGCCACTGACGCGGAGTGGTTGCTGCCTCATTTTGAGAAGATGCTGTACGACAACGCACAACTGATGCGGTCCTACGCCGATGCGTACCAGATCACGGCCAATGAGCGATACCGGGATGCCGTCGCCGACATTAACCGCTGGGTGAAGCGTGAGATGACGTCCCCGGATGGCGCTTTCTATTCGGCTCTCGACTCTGGTGAAGTTGGCAGGGAAGGGGAAGCGTACGTCTGGCCAATGAACGGTCTCAGTGATGTACTGACTCCTGCCGATGCGACGTTGTTCGCGACTGTTTACAACTTTCAGCCTGAAGGCAATTTCAGGGATGAATCAACTGGTGAAAGAACGGGAACGAATATTCCGCACCTCGATCGCACTCCCGAAACCAGCGATGGGCAGGCTGCTCCGCCAGATCTGCAACAGGCGGAACGCCTCGCCGGAATACGTGAAAAACTTCTGGAGGAGCGCCAGAAACGGCCGCAGCCCCGCAAGGACGACAAGATCCTGGCGAGCTGGAATGGATTGATGATTGGCTCACTGGCCCACGCGGGCCGGCTGCTGGACGAGCCTGCCTACGTCGAAGCTGCTGCGGCCGCCGCCGACTTCATTCTTGATCACATGGTCCGTGGTGAAACCTTATTGCGAACGTACAGGAACGGAAACGCGAAGCTGCCTGGATACCTCGACGACTACGTGTTTTTTACCGAGGGACTGATTGAGCTGTATCGGGCCACGGAAAACTCTCGCTGGCTTGATGAGGCCGACCGTTTTGCCACAAAGTTTGTGCATGATTTTGAGGATCAGGAACAGGGAGGGTTCTTTTTCACGAGCGCTGATCATGAAGACCTGATGGTTCGCTCCAGGCATCTCGGCGGCGGTGGCAACATGCCCAATCCGAATGGGGTCGCCGCACAGGTCCTGATTCAGCTCGCCCGGTTGAAAGGTAAGCCGGCTTATCGGGAGTCGGCGAAACGGACACTGGAATCACTGTCTGGTCTCATGGCCGCTCAACCGCACAGCACGGAGCATCTGTTGATCGCGACATCTGAACTTCTGGCTGACAGCGAGTCCAGTTCAGTTGCCGGCACACAGCCCGTCGATTTCTCGAGCGAAGCGACCGACCGTGGACTCAACAAACGGGCTGAGTCCGTTTCGATTCTCGTCACGGCCTTACCTGCAGGCGTGCAGGCAGGCGACAGGATCTCCATAGGAGTGACGCTTGAGATTGACGACGGATGGCACCTATACGGTGAGAATCCGCAGACAGAGTTTTTGGTGCCCAGTACAGTGTCCGTGGCACCCAATGAGCGTTTCACGACCGAAAAGATCAGGACGCCGATTCCGCAATCAGAAACGGACCCGATTCTTAACGAAACAGTCAACATTTACACCGGCCGCATCGAATTCGTGATTCCGGTGACGATCAGCGCGGAGGCGGCTCCAGGGACGACAGATGTGCAGATCCAGATCAGGACGCAGGCCTGCGACGCACAGCGGTGTCTTCAACCGCAGACAACCACGTTTCGCCTGCCACTGCTGATCAAGTCGCCGTGAACGGAATCGCCACTACCGCGGGTTCTCGTCCTTCGACACCGTTGAGCATCATCGACTGGGCCTGCGTGGCCGTCACCCACATCATGATGAGGCATGCGAGGGCAAACCGCCGGCAAATTCACTGCGGCAGAGTCGTGCGAATGTCCCTGTTGATACAAATTGGTGCGTGCTCCCCGTCCGGTGTTCGTGGACTCTCAGGGCGGGAATGCGGCTGATTGAAAATATACGGGAGTCCACTAAGTTGCATGGCAGTCACGCTGAAGCAGGAGAGCGGGGGCCCGCATGATATACAATAATGTTGTGCAGCCCGATTCGCGATCTGCCGGAATCATGCACCAGCGGTTGCCCCCTGGCAGGAAGGAATGGCCCGAGTGTTTGCGGTCCGGGGGCTTCGGACCTGATGTCGAGCTGCTGATGTACGTAGCATGAGTCCGGCGTTTCCTCAGCAATCAAGGCCGCGTCGGCTGCGCAGCGGCGGATCACGATCAACAGCATGGAATCACCACAAATTCGACAATTTGCCAGTGACAACTACGCCGGAATATGTCCGGAAGCATGGGAATTCATGCAACGTGCGAATTCCGGTCATGCGGCTGCCTACGGGAACGACAGATGGACTGAGCAGGCGAGTGATCTGCTGCGCGACGTCTTCGAGATCGACTGCGAGGTATTTTTCACCTTCAATGGCACCGCTGCGAATTCTCTGAGTCTCGCGTCGCTCTGCCGGTCTTACCACAGCGTGATCGCTCACCAGCTGGCACACATTGAAACGGATGAGTGTGGCGGTCCGGAATTTTTTTCTAACGGCACCAAAGTCCTCGTTGTGCCGGGAGATGATGGCAAAGTTCATCCGGATCAGGTGAAACATACCGTCAAACGTCGCACTGATGTTCACTATCCTAAACCCCGGGTCGTATCGGTCACTCAGTCAACCGAAGTCGGAACCATCTACACAGTCGATCAGCTCGACGCGATTCGAGAAACCGCCCGGCGGTGCAACCTGCATGTGCATATGGACGGAGCTCGTTTTGCCAATGCACTTGTGAGTCTGGACGTCGCACCGAAAGAGATTACGTGGAAGGTTGGTGTTGATGTCCTTTGTCTGGGCGGAACAAAAAACGGGATGGCTGTTGGAGACTGTGTGATCTTCTTTCGGAAGGAACTGGCGGACGAATTCGAGTATCGCTGCAAACAAGCCGGTCAACTGGCGTCGAAAATGCGGTTCCTTTCCGCTCCCTGGGTCGGTCTGTTAACGAACGACGTCTGGCTCAGAAATGCTCGCCACGCGAACGAACTCGCACAACGTCTGGGCACGATGTTGCAGACGATGCTGACCGAACTCAAAGACACTGAGACTGACGCGGCTGGCGTACATCGACTGGCGCAGAT
>JBDOMX010000770.1:0-19635 GCA_039831615.1 Planctomycetaceae bacterium | reverse complement strand
CGAAACGTGCCGGCAGCAAAAACGGTCCGTACTACAGTTCGTTCGCCAGGCAATTCAACATCGTAAAACCGAATCGCTCCTCCTCGGGCCGTGAACGCTTACGGTAGTCCGTGCTGGCTCCGCCCGCCGGAACGCCCGGACGGAGTCGGTTCTCTTCGTTCATAAATCGATGGCGAAGTTCACCACCAACCGAGTATGTGACGTCGTCACTGAAACACGACTTCTGATTGCGAAGGCAGCTGAAGAGTGGCGCATCACCGAAAAGGCATGATCCGGCACAGGATTGTTCTTCAGCGATGCAGCCTTCTCCGCAGCTCTGAACACAGTCATCAGCACACGATGTGAGTTCAGGCGAACCCGACGCAAAAGCACTTTGGTAGATGGGCGGGTATGTCGCGACAGAATTCAAAGTGTGTCGGCGAGCGATTGGGACAACATCCGCGGGCGCGTGGCCGGTCAGCGGATGAATGTGGCTGGTTGGCGGAAACTCCTGCGCGACCCCGGTCTTCGTGAGCATGATTCCAATGGTTGCCGCAACGACGATTCCGTGTCTTCGCATGACCGTCTCCGTATAGCCTGTCCACAGGCCAGGTCAATCAGTCCATTTACCGGCGAATTCAGCCGGTGGCTTCTTCCTGAAGCAGGTACATCTCTCGGCAGACGATTCAATCATCGAATGGCCCTGACCGGGTGTTCCTGAGCGCTCATTCGGCATCGGTTAGATCACAGATGCACTCCCGCATCCGCCAAACCATGGTAAAACGCGGAGCGACGCGTTGTTGCCGGCAGGAGTGTTAGAGTTTGCCCAACTGGTCTTCACAAAGTGAAAAATGACTGGAAAGCCATAGAGTATGCGGAGCGTTTGCTCAGACGGTTTTCAGCGTAGTACGCTGACTCGTGGCCGCGGAGGAGGTGCGGGAGCCCGTCATCCATTGCCTCCGCGAGCCAAAACCCGCCACGACATTTCAAAAACTGCTCTCAGGCAGCCGAAGACAACATGATGATTCATGAACAGTGCACCCCATCTAACGAGTGCCCTCATCTGATCGCTGTTCGTCCGGCCGTGAACAGTTGTTTGCGAATTCCTGCTATGATGGCCGCGTGAGGTTTTACGATTCGTTCCGGACTTTCAGTCCGAGCCGTGGGATTCACATTTATCTGAGAGCAGTCAATGAAGCTGGGGTACACACACAATGGGGCGTCTGATCGCCGGCCGAGATTGCCACGGCGGATTATCGTTGTCGCTCTGATTGCTGTGTGCGGGCTGTTCAGCGCAGAAATGGCGGCCCGCCTTGTGTCCAGCGTGTTCCGTCAGCGAGTGATGACCTACGACCCCGTTGTCGGCTGGAGACCGATCCCCAATTCGCAGGTGATTGAAGACGCCGGCTATGGTGTTTATCACGTCGCGATCAATTCGAAAGGACTCCGCGACAGCGAGCACGAGTTCGAAAAACCAGAGGGCATCTCTCGCGTGGTGGTCCTTGGTGATTCGATCACATTCGGATACGGGGGCGTCGAGCGCAGCGAGCTGTTTACGGAGATTTTGGAAGAGCGACTTGCGGACGTGGAGTTCATCAATCTTGGGGTTCCCGGGTTCAGCACGGATCAGGAATATCATTACCTGAAAGAGCATGGACTCAAATACGATCCCGACCTGGTCCTGCTCTGCATGTACCAGGACGATTTTTTTCCCACGTTTGAATCGTTCATTCCCGTCGCGGATCGGCCGAAAGGTTGCGTCCGCGTCAGCGATGACCAACTGGCCTTCCACGCGGCAGAATTCCCGTGGCACTATCTTCTGGCCGAGAACAGTGTTCTGGTTGGATTCGCTGAGTCAAAATTCAAATTCGTCCGGAAACTCGACAGAGTTCCCGAATGGGATGTCACACTCACACTCAACCAAAAACGTGACACATTCAAGCTGTTGTTGTCAGCGATTTGGGATCTTTGCACGTCACGAGGCGTTGAATTTGCAATTATGTTGCAGCCTGGATTTACCCTTGCCGAAGACGACGACCATACCCGGCGGATCGCTGCCGAATTTGCCGCCGAAAATTCTGTGGACATGCTGGATCTTAACGACGCACCGGCGTTCCAGACGGCTGACGCCGCCATCACATTCGGCGTTGGCGACAACATCCACCTCAACCGCATCGCCCACCGCACGATTGCAGAATTGCTGCACGAGTTCCTCGCGCAAAGCTCCACGCATCAGGATGTTTTCAAATCCGGTTCTGCTGATACCGCGGGTTCTCGTGCCGCGATTCGACACTGACGTGCCGTCCTTCCGGCGGACTGTTTGAGAGGTCCTTGTCCGCGGCGCGGAAACGGGCTTGTCAGTCGGTGACGTTCGATTCGTTGCCGAATCGTTACGGTTCATTGCGGAGGATAATGTGGTACCCGAATTGGGTCTCGACAGGATCACTCACCTCGCCAATCTCAAGGGCCTGCGTCGCATCACTGAATGGCTGGACCATGGCTCCAGTCGGCGGGAAGGAACCCAGGTCGCCGCCTTTTGGGCCACTGGGTCCGTCTGAGTATTTTTTCGCGAGTGCTGCAAAGTCTGCACCTGGCGCCTGTGCCATGGTTGCGACTTCAACAGCCAGAGCCTGGGCGGCTTCTTTCGTTCGAGTCACATGGGACTCCACTCGGTCGCTGTCCGTGTGCATGATCAGGATGTGAGCAGCAGCCAGCGACGAATCGGCCTGAGCTGGCGGCGCCGTCATGACTGGCGGCGTCTCCTTCAGGGCGCTGTGCATCGACGGTGTTTCATCCTGCGTCAGGTCGCTGCATCCGCATCCGGCTGACAGGACTGTCGCACAAATGATCAGGGAAAACGTGCCGGTCGTTGACATTGAACATTAAACCTTGCAGACGTGGACGATCGAACAGCGTCAGGCGGTGCCCGACGAATTCCGGGATTTGCCGGCGCATTCTGGTCCGCGGCGACGGATCGATCAAGCAGTGGCCGCTGGATCCCTGAAATTTTTCATTTCGCCCGCTCCGTTCTGAGAATTTCCTGAGCACGGAGACATCACGAACACCAGGTGACCTGCTGGATTTTCCTGGAGACCGGGTTGATACTGCGATGTCCTGCAGTTGACCAGCGGCAGATGGCCTGATCAGATCAAGCAGCCAGTCGGAGAGTCTGACATGAAGATGAATTGTTTTGTCGGCGTTCTTGCGGTCCTTTTGCACGCCTCAGTGACAGCAGGTGTTACGTCGGCCGCCGATTTCAGTGTTGCAGGCGCTCTTGCGCAGCGGATCATTGATCCACAACTGTCGCTCACGGAAGTGCAGGCATATACCGAAGCGCGGATTCTCCCGATGCCGGAAGTGACGAACGTAGCCGCATGGGAAACGTATGCCGGCCGCACTCGGCAGTTCGTGCTCGAAAATGTCGTCTTCCGTGGTGCAGCTCATGAGTGGCGTTTCTCTCCCACGAAAGCGGAATGGCTGGAGACGATTGCTGGTGGGCCTGGGTATCACATCCGGAAGCTGCGATATGAAGTCGTGCCCGGGATGTGGGTCGCCGCTCTGCTCTACGAACCGGATCATCTGGATGGCAAAGTCCCCGTTGTCATGAACGTGAACGGACATGAGCGTCCTGAGGGCAAGGCCGTGAAGTACAAACAGCTCCGCTGTATCAATCTGGCCAAACGGGGCATGATTGCGTTGAACATTGAATGGCTGGGGATGGGGCAACTCAACACACCCGGCTTTGATCACTATCGCATGAATCAGCTCAACCTGTGCGGCAGCAGCGGATTGGCTCCGTTCTATCTTTCGATGAGCCGCGGATTGGACATTCTGCTGCAGCACCGGAACGCAGATCCACAGCGCGTCGCCGTGACTGGTCTGTCGGGGGGTGGCTGGCAGACCATCTTTATCTCGTCGCTCGATGAACGTGTGACATTCTGTAATCCGGTCGCCGGCTACTCCAGTTTCCGCACGCGCAGCCGTTTTCTCTCCGATTTAGGCGACTCCGAACAGACGCCGTGCGATCTGGCGTCGATCACAGATTACGCACAACTCACCGCGATGCTGGCTCCGCGACCGGTTCTCCTGACGAACAACGCAGCAGACAATTGTTGTTTTAAGGCGGAGCACGCTCTGCCGCCGCTGCTGGAAGCGGCGCAGCCTGTGTACCAGCTCTACGGAAAACCGAATCACCTGCGTTATCACGTCAATCATGATCCCGGGACGCACAACTTCGGCCTCGACAATCGCCGCCAACTTTACGAAGCACTCGGCGACTTCTTTTACCCGGACCAGACGGATTTTGTGCGGAGTGAGATTGCCAGCGAAGATGAGATCAAAACGAAGGACGAGCTGTTCGTAGAACTGCCCGCCAACAACCTGGACTTCAACTCGCTGGCGTTGCAGGTCAGTGAGCGACAGCGGCGCAGTTTGCCCCATCGAGCGGAGGATCTTGATGCATGGCAGGACGCGCACCGAACGCACCTGACGCACGTGGTTCGGGCTCATGACTATCTGACGGTGGCGATCGAACACTCGTCACAATCCAGCTCCATTGGATCAGCAATCTGGCGATGGCTGCGTATCGATGGACACTGGACTGTACCGTCTGTGGAAATCTCCACTCCTCAGTCGGACCCGGAGCAACTGACAATCGTCATTTCTGATCAGGGAAGAGCAGCGGCCGTGCTGGATACGTCGATTCTTCTTTCGGCAGGTCAGCGTGTCCTGGCGCTGGATCCGTTCTATTTTGGCGAATCGAAAATTGCAGAACGTGACTTCCTGTTTGCAATACTGTTGTCCAGCATTGGGGAGCGTCCGCTCGGACTGCAGGCCAGCCAGATTCTGAGTGTCGCCCGCTGGGCAAAAGCAGAACAAGGCATCAAGCGGATCAGGGTTGTCGCCGATGGACCACGCACGTCTCTCATCGCTCTTGTCGCTGCTGCATTGTCAGAGGATGCAATCGACGAGGTCGAGATGTTCGGATCGCTGGGCAGCCTCCGCGAACTCATCGAACAAAACAAGGGTATGAATGAGGTGCCGGAATCGCTGTGCTTCGGGCTCCTGGAACACTTTGATATTGCCCAGCTCGCTGTGCTTGTGCTTCCTCGGCGTATTCAGTTTCACGATGCCACGGAGCGAGTCAACGGCGAGGTCCTGCCGGCACTCACTCGATTGCGAAAGTAGTTGAGTTACTTTCCTGACATGACGACAATTCGTGGTTTGTCAGGAACAAAGATTCAGATTCGCCCGTAGCTGGAGTCGCCAGACTTCAGGGAACGACATTCCGAATGCTGGCGAATCCGGCTACCCTAAAATTCACTGCTGACAAACCACTGGTTTCGTTGCCGGCTACATCAGCCACTGCTGACGCAGCCCGCTCCGGGCTGAATTCTGAATCATTTCTTCGACCGTTTCCGCAATCTGTGAAAGGGCGCCTCTGACATCATCGTGTAATTCGGTCGCTGGATGATCGATCGTGCCGCGAAGAAAGTCCCAGACCGTATTCCATGACCTGAGTTCTGCTCCGTGCCCGAACAATCGCTCCACCGGCGTTCTGTGCAACGACATGACAATGCGGTCGATGCTTTCATCCAGTGACCGCTGTAAATCCTGATGCTGCTGCAACGTCTTCAGAAAAGCGAATATTAGAATCAGTCGAGATGATCGAAGTTTGACGTTCAACGCGAGAGATTTTCGGGCGTCATTGGCATTCAACCAGCATGTTCTGGACCGGAGGCTTCTCCAGTATCGATGGACATCCTGCCACAGCCAGTGAAATGGTCCGGACTCATTGAAGACCGCAGCCAGACGCGTTTCCGAATACCAGCGCAGGATGTCTTTTTGGATCTCCGCAAATTGAGTCGGTGAAGTGACTGGTTGAGCATCCATGAGAAGCTGGATGCGATGTCCGAATGTCACAACACTCTCATCAATGCGTCCTTTCGCCTCGGCATCAACGAGATCCTTCCATCGTGCGCAAACAGAAAAGATTCCTCCGGGTTTGGGTCGGACGGCCCCCAGTGCGTCAAGTCGGCCCCAAACAGCGTCCACGACATCGCCCGCTGCTGCGTCAGTGATCGGTCGCTGACGGTCGTCAAGCACAATGATCAAATCGATGTCTGACCCTGAATGTGCTTCCATGCGAGCTAGTGATCCGGAGACCGCGAGACAGGCCACAAACTCCGGCAGACCTTCTCCGATGGCCGCGCCGATGTGCCGAAAGCGTTCCAATGAATCGTGCCACGCCGACGCCAGATCCGGAGCAACCGCAACATCGAATTGGGGCTGGCGCTGATGCGGTCGCAGCATGATGGGGGATGTCAACGGGGCCTTCACATCGCACCGATCGGACGAACCGGGTTGAAATCACACCGATGCCGCACGCAACGGTGTCCGGTTTTCTGAGTTTTTCGGGACGGCATGACTAAGGGTACCTGGAAGTGACAGAAGAATCCATGGCGTCTCGAGGCACTCGCTGGTTTCGGTTCGACATCCGGCAATCTGACGGCGGAAATCAGACGACTGTCAGCCGTCCTGCCGGCCGCCCCTTTCGGAGTTTTCCGGCGTTGGGATTCGCTGGACTGCACCACCGGCTCACTGGCAGGTGCAATCGTCGACTGATACGATTGGCGACTCACGAGACGTGCAGCCTTCGAGTTCTCGGGGCCGCCGCCGCCGTAACAAAACCTGCCTGCCCGATGACCCCTCCCCGGGGCCCGGTTTCACTTGAAAGTCTAAATCCATGCCTGCTCAATCCGGCTGCAATTCTTTTCGGTCGCACATCATGTCCTGGTTCCTGCTCTCCGGCCTGCTGATCGCAGCAGGATGCAACGGCGGAGGTTCCGGTACCGATGGAGGTTCGGCCAACTTCGTCAGTATTGGAACCGCACCCCAGGGGGGTGTGTTTTATACTGTGGGAGCCGCCGTTGGCGATGTGCTGAATCAGCATAAAGACGGACCCGGCTGGCGCGGCGTGACGGCCGAATCGACGGGAGGAACTCTGGAAAATCTGCGGCTGCTGGATTCAGGAGACATTCAGATCGGCATGGCGAATTCCAGCATCACGTATTTTGCGGTGAAGGGCGAAGGCGGATTCGGGAAGGCTCATGACGTCAAAGCTGTCATGACTTTGTTTCCACTGATTGCGACGTTTGTGGCTAAAGAAGACTCCGGCATCAAAACCATTGAAGACCTCAAGGGCAAACGGGTGGTGGTTGGGCCCGAAGGGGCCGGTTTTGAGTACTTCATCCGGCCAATCCTGGAAGCACACGGCCTGACGTATGACGACTTTGAAGACAGCTATGCCAGTATGGGGCAGTCTGTTGGATTCCTGCAGGACGGGTCGGTCGATGCGACGTTTATCGGAGGTGGGCTGAAAGCCCCGGCGATCACGAATGCCGACTCTACCATGGATATCTTTTTGGTTCCTTATGGCGAAGAGCAACGGCAAAAACTGGTGCAGGAGCTGCCGTCGTTCAGTACCGCCACGATCCCGGCCGACACCTATCGGACACATCCGGAAGCATTTGAGGGATTGAATGTCGGATCGGCACACTTGATTGTCCGAGCCGACGCGGATGAACAATTTGTATACGACATCACGAAGATCATCTGGGAAAATCGGGAAACAATTGCCGAAAAGCATGCCGCTGCCCGGGCGATTAACGAAAAGAACGTTGTCCGTAAAACGGGGACCGATTTCCATCCTGGTGCTGTTCGCTATTTTCAGGAAGCCGGCATCTGGCCGGACGGCGATGTTGCCCCTGTTACGGATGCCGATTCCGCGGCGGGCGATGACGCCGAGTCTGACAAATCAGAGGATGGAAGCACCGACGAAGCCGCCGACGCGGACGGTCAGGGGTCCTGAGCATGATCGAGCGGATCCGCAAGTTCCTGGTCGCCGCGCTGGGCGTGGCGATCTCGGTGTTCACCGTTTATGAGGTGAACTATGGGGCGCTATCGCCGCTTTCCCGGCTTGCAGTTTTCTGCATGCTTGGATCGGCTTTGTGCTTCCTGATGTATCCGCTGCACAAGAGATTCGCCAATGTGACAGCGCTGCGTGTGGTTGATTTTCTGCTGGCGACGGGTATCGGAGGCTGCTGCGGCTATCTGATTTATCAGGGAACTTCCCTGGCGGGGCGGGCGGGAATCTATACACCGACAGATTCCGCGGTTGCCATTGCCGGAACTCTGCTGGTCCTCGAAGCCACACGTCGATCGATCGGCTGGGCTCTTCCGATTCTGGCGGGTGCATTTTTGGCGTACGCATTCTTTGGGTCGCCCGATTTGCCGGTGTTTCCGCATCGCGGGTACTCGATGGAGCGCATCGCGGCTCAGTGTTTCTTGCGAACGGAAGGCGTGTTCTCCATCGCGATGAGCGTGATGTTTACCTACGTGTTTCTATTCGTCGTGTTCGGGGCGTTTCTTGAAATCAGCGGTGCGACGCAGTTCATCGTCGACTTTGCCAAACGGATCTTTGGTCGCAGCCCGGGCGGGCCGGCCAAAGTGGCTGTGCTGGCCAGCGGACTGATGGGGTCTTTGTCCGGGAGTGCGGTAGCCAACGCCGTCACAACCGGCACGTTCACAATTCCCATGATGCGCAGCGCCGGCTTCAAACCGCATATTGCCGGCGGGATTACTGCGGCAGCGGCGGCCGGAGGAGCCCTCGTTCCTCCGGTCATGGGCGCCGGCGCTTATATGATGCTCGAACTGATCGACGATGTCACGTTCGTGCAGATCGCCAAAGCGGCGCTGGTGCCGGCGATTCTGTACTATCTTTCGATACTGCTGTTCGTGCACTTCTATTCATGCCGCGTTGGCGCAGATGCACCTCCGGTGTCGAATGAAGAGTCTGTTTCGCTGTTTCAGTACAATGGACTGGTGTTCTTTGCTGCACTGGGTGCATTGATCGCATTCCTGTTTTTTAAGACGCCGTTTCGAGCAGTCACCTATTCACTTGAGCTGATTCTGGTGCTGACGATTCTGAGCCCTCGCATGCAGGTGTCGGTCGCGAATCGCGCCATTGCGATGTTTATGTTCGCTGCCGTCACCGGAGCCGTGGCCTATTGTCGAGTCCACTGGAATGGACTGGTTGACGTTGACGCCGGGTGGGCACAAGCCATTGCCGCCGTGCTGCGGCCGGACGACCGACTGGTCCTGTCGAGTTTTGATACATGGGCCGACGCTGCCATTCCTGGCATGCTGCTGGTGCTGCTGATTGGCTTGCTGAGTGCCCAGTGGCGTCCCATGATTCTGGACGCATTTAGCCGTTCAGCCCGGGGTGGCGTGTCGCTGGTGTCTGCCAGCGCGTGTGTTGGCGTGGTGATTGGAGTCGTGTCACTGACCGGTGTGGGGACAGCTTTTCCCAATGCCATCATTCCACTGGCTGAACAGAGCCTGTTTCTGGCACTGCTGGCCATTATGGGCTGTTCAATTGTGCTGGGCATGGGGCTTCCGTCAGCGGTTTGTTACCTGTTGATGGCGACATTGATCGGCCCGGTCCTGAATAAGCTGGGGGTGCCGCCGTTGGCCGCTCACCTGTTTATCTTCTACTTCGGGATGATGTCCATGGTGACACCGCCGGTAGCGCTGGCCGCTTATGCGAGTGCCGGAATTGCTGAGTCAAAAATTATGCCCACGGCATTTGCATCGTTTCGGTTTGCACTGGTTGGCTTCACTCTTCCATTCATGTTCGTTTATCGGCCGGAACTACTGCTCATGACCAAACAGGGCGACACTGTGGCATTGATGCCCGCGGTCATTCAAATCTCTCTGGCAGTGATCGGCATTGTTGCCCTGTCAGTCGGGCTGGCCGGGTATTTTTTCTGCCGCGTCAACGTTCTGCTGAGAACAATCATTCTGTTCGCCGCTGCCATGCTGCTCACGCCTGACATCACGATCGGCGAAACCAGTCTGGGCCTGGCCACCAACTTGACAGCACTCGTGCTGTTTGCCGTTGTTGCCGGAATCAATTTTGCGCAATCACGATCGCCTTCAATCGTGCGGCCGGCGAACGAATGAACGCCAAACAGGTCATCTGGCTGTTAATCCTGCTTCTGGTCATTTTGCATCAGGATTTCTGGCTCAGGTCAGACGGCCGACTACTGATGGGGTTTCTGCCGATTGGCCTGGCGTATCATATCGGGTTAACGATCGCTGCCGCCGTGACATGGTGGCTGGCCACCATCCTGATTTGGCCGGCAGCTGAAGATGTCGTCGACGACACCGATGCAGAAGGAACCGAACTGTGATCCAGCTGGGCATTATCGCCGGCTACCTCGTGCTGCTGGTTGGACTCGGTGCTTTCTCGAACCGGCTTTTTCGCGGGACCAGTCAGGACTACATGCTGGCCAGCCATTCGATCGGCCCATTCCTGCTGCTGATGTCGCTGTTCGGAACGACCATGACCGCGTTTGCTCTGGTCGGTTCAACCGGAAAGGCATACGAGGCGGGAATTGGGGTTTATGGACTGATGGCGTCATCCAGTGCTGTTGTCCATTCGTTGTGCTTCTTTCTGATTGGAGTTCCTTTGTGGAGGCTGGGACGGCGCTACGGATACTCAACACAGATTCAGTTCTTCCGAGACCGCCTCGACAGCAATCACATCGGTCTGCTGCTGTTTCCGATTCTGGTGGGGCTGATCATTCCGTATCTGCTGATTGGAGTCCTGGGTGGCGGGACGGTGATTCAGAAGGTGACGATCGGCACATTTCCGGACGCGTTCGCAGACTTCGACGGTGGCGTGCCACCATGGCTTGGATCGCTGGTGATCTGCATCGTGGTGCTGGCCTATGTCTTCGCCGGCGGCATGCGCGGCACCGCGTGGGCTAATGCGTTTCAAACGTCCGTCTTCATCATTCTGGGTGTCGTCACATTTTTGTTGATTGCCAGCCGCATCGGCGGACAGGACAGCCTGCTTGCCAACCTGCAGGCAGCGACTCAGGCGGTTCAGGAACGCCATCCGCACATGCTGACGCGTGGCAAGATGCCGCCGACTCTGTTCTTCAGCTTCATGCTGGTGCCGCTGTCGGCGGGTATGTTTCCGCATCTCTTTCAGCACTGGCTGACGGCAAAGAGCGCCGACAGTTTCAGGCTGCCTATCGTCGTCCACCCGATCTTCATCCTGCTGGTGTGGGCACCCTGCGTGCTGGTCGGAGTCTGGGCCACGTCAGCAACTGTTGGTGGTGAACTGCTCATTCCGGAAGGGACCGACCCAAATGCGGTCCTGGCCATGATGGTGGCCAAACTGTCGGGGCCGGTGCTGTCCGGGCTGCTGACGGCGGGCATCCTCGCGGCCATCATGTCATCGCTCGACAGTCAGTTTCTGTGCGTCGGCACAATCTTTACAAGAGACATCGTTCAGCACTATGGCGGCACCGACCGGTTTACGGATCGTCAAATCGTGGTCATTGCACGCGGTTTCGTCGTGGCGGTCGTGGCGATGACGTATCTACTCAGCCTGCTGGAACCACGAGCGGTCTTTGACCTCGGCATCTGGTGCTTCAGTGGATTTTCTGCACTCGTCCCGCTGGCGGTTGCCGCGATTTACTGGCAGAGACTGACGGCGGCAGGTGCGTATGCGTCCGTATTGGCGACGGCAGCAACCTGGATCTACTTCTTCATTCAGTCTGACTATGCAAAGAACACGAAGTATTCGTTTCTGGGGATGCTGCCGGTTGTCGGAATGATCGCTGCGTCCGCCTTTTCGATGGTGCTTGTGTCACTGGTGACACGTCCGCCGAGCGATCAAACATTAGATCGTTTCTTCCGCTCCCGACGTTGATTTCTTTCACTGTCGATATTGATTTTGTGGATACCGGTTTTCGAAGGATCACTTGCAAATCATTCGTTGCAGGCGGGTGTTCGACTGACGCGAATCAGCTGCCGTCCAGTCATTCGCGTATCTTCGTGTGCATTCACGGTTCTCTTTGGTTGGTTCTCAGACCAGTCTTGCGGCACTCAGCAAGCCGGCGTTTCAGCGGTGCTGTTCGTTGGCAGCCACTGCGCTCTGCCAACAAACCGATACTGGCAGCATCGGCAACGTTGTCGACCCAGCCTGCGTCGACAGTCCCCTCTCAGACAGGTTCCACGACTGGTCTCGCATATTGCCGGTCAACTCGACGCTTTACACCTTCCGTATAATCCACCAGACTCGCTCCCAGACACCGATGCCGCCGGAATTGGTCCCTCGATGAAACCGGCGATGGGAATACCGTGGCGAAGAAATGAACCACACAAAAGTCGAAATCGAATGCACCATCTGCAAAGAAGGGAGTGCACTCCGAGTCGACGAAAAGGAAAAAATCTGCGTCGGCCACGCCGCGCAAGGATGTCGCTGTCAAAAATCAGGTGAACGAAGGAAAGAAAGCTGCACCGGACGAGGATGGATTTCCGATCGTGGGCATCGGCGCATCGGCAGGAGGCCTTGAGGCGCTCAGCCAGTTCTTCGACGCGATGCCTCCCAATCGGAAAATCGCTTTTGTTGTGGTGACGCACCAACACGCGGGTCACATTAGTTTGCTGCCGGAGCTGCTGTCCAAACATTCAGAAATGGAGGTTTGCGAGGCGCGTGACGGTTCACAGATCAAGCCGAATCGGGTCTATATCGCGCCGCCCCTCGGCCAGTTACATCTGCTGGATGGGAAACTGGTCCTGATTCCCGCAGAGCCTGGACTGCATCTGCATATCGATACCTTCTTTCGTTCGCTGGCAATCGACCAGAAACATCGAGCAATCGCGATCGTGTTGTCCGGCGCAGGCAGCGACGGCACGTTGGGTGTCAAAGCGATTAAGAGTGAAGGTGGCATGGTCATGGCGCAGGATCGGGAGACCGCAAAACATAGTAGCATGCCGCGCAGCGCCGTGGCGACGGGCGTGGTTGATTTTGTCCTGCCAGTTAACTCGATGCCAAAAAAGTTACTTGAGTATGCCACAGCCCCCGTTGTGGCACCTGCCTCAAAGACGCTGCTGCCTGCTCGGCCGGCACTTGACGACGTCGTGCCACAGATATTTCTGCTGTTGCGCAATCGGACACGACACGATTTCTCCCACTACAAGTCAAACACGGTCAGCCGACGCATTGAACGTCGGATGTGGGTTCACCAGTTGATCAGCCCGCAGGATTATCTGCGGTTTCTGCAGGGTCACCCTCACGAACTGGACGTGCTGTTTCGCGAGCTGCTGATTGGGGTGACCAGTTTCTTTCGGGACCCGGAGGCATTCGTCTCATTAGCCGACAATCTGCTTCCCAGGCTGATTGAGTCAAAAACCGAAGGCTACATGATTCGAATGTGGTCGGCGGGATGCAGCACCGGGGAGGAAGCGTATTCCCTGGCGATCACTGCCAGGGAAGTGATTGAGCGAGTCAATCCTGGTTTGCAGCTTCAGGTATTCGCGACTGATCTTGACGATCGGGCCATCGACACAGCCCGACGTGGTGTTTATCCCGCCGGTATTGCGGCCGACATGAGTGAAGAGCGATTGCAGCGTTTCTTCATCCGGGAGGAAGATTGTTATCGAGTTCGCAAGGTCCTGCGCGAGCACGTGATCTTTGCTCCACAGAACATCATCTCAGATCCACCTTTCACGAAACTGGACGTTCTTTGTTGTCGAAACGTCCTGATTTACATGGATGCAGTGCTACAGACCAGGCTGTTGCCGGTGTTTCACTATTCACTCAGACCCGACGGTCTGCTGTTTCTTGGCAGTTCCGAAAGCATCAATGAGCAAAAGGACCTGTTCCTGTCACGCGACAAAAAGTGGCGACTTTTTGAACGTAAAGGCGCCACCCGGTCGATGGGCCCGCTTGCCATGCGTGGTGACTTCAACGCGAACCCCAGCCATGAAAACAATGAGCCAGTGAACGTTGAATCTTCTGACGATCCCGCCCGGTATCCCGCGGAGGTCGATCTGCTGCATTTGCTCGAACGACGTTTGCTCCGGTGCTACGCTCCGCCAACCGTCATTGCCAGTGATCTCGGAGAAATTGTGTACATTCATGGCCGCACGGGCGACTTTCTGGAGCTCGCCCCCGGGCAGCCAACCAACAACATCCTCACGATGGCGCGTCCGGGACTGCAGCCGACGTTGTCGATCCTGATGAAAAAAGTCGTTGCCGAAGGCGGTGAAAGTAGTCGGCAGGGAGTTCCCATCGAGAACAATGGCAAGAGTGTTGTCGTCAACATCATCGTACGCCTGATCACTGAGCCGGAGATGATCCGCGGTCTTTTGATGATCACCTTTGAAGAAGTGAGAATCGTGTCGCCAAAGAATGTCACGTCGGCTGCTGCGACCGCATCGAAGACGGCCGTCCACGGCCGAGCAGCAGAGCTTGAACAGGAATTGCAATACACCAAAGAAAACCTGCAGATTACTATTGAGGGACAGGCGACGACCAACGAGGAACTCAAATCCAGCAACGAAGAACTGCAAAGTACCAATGAAGAATTGCAAAGTACGAACGAAGAGCTCGAAACTTCGAAGGAGGAGCTGCAGTCGCTGAATGAAGAACTGGAAACTGTAAACGCTGAGCTGCAGACGAAAATGGGCGACCTGAGTCTGGCCAACGACGACATGACGAATCTGCTGAACAGCACCAGCAGTGCCACGATATTTCTCGACGATGAGCTGAACATTAACCGCTACACCAGACCAGTGACCGATGTCATAAAGATCATTCCGACCGACGTCGGGCGGCCGATTGGGGACCTCGTCAGCAATCTGAAATACGATCTGGTACCGGACGCTCAGGAGGTCCTGACGACGCTCGTCACGAAAGAAACAGAGGTGCCCCTCAGGTGATGGTCGTTGGTACCGAGTCCGCCTCGTGCCGTATCGGACCAGCCAAAACGTCATCAGCGGTCTGGTCGTGACCTTTTTCGAAGTGACAGAAAGTAAGTCCGCAGAAATTGAGATTTCGAAGGTCGCTGCATACACGCAGAACATCGTGGATACGGTGCGGCAGCCTCTGCTGGTGCTGGATGAGCAGCTGCGTGTGGTGTCCGCCAATCGTTCGTTCTTTTCCAGCTTTGAATTGGTACCTCCCAATACCGTCGGAAGACTGGTTTACGAAATTGGCGATGGTCAATGGGACATACCAGCCCTGCGAGAACTCCTCGAGCAGATCCTGCCGCGTGACGAGGTGTTCGAAAACCTCCGCCTCGAACAGGTCCTCCCTGACGGCGGAAAACGTAACATGGTGGTCAATGGTCGGCGGCTGGAACAGGCAATGACTCTGCCGGGAAAGATCCATTTGGCGGTCGAGGACATCACGCAGAGCACTGAATAAAGAACATTTTAACGTATTCCTGATGTTTGGTCGGTGGTTTTGTGGTACACGCACCCATCACCGTCAGCAGTCTTCACTGGTGTAGAAGCACATAGCTTTCTGAGAACCGCTGAAACACCGACACGCATCCTGTCGCTGGCCGGCGGTTCCCGACCGGGGACGGTTCTCAACAAGTCCGCTTCGCCGCTCAAAATGACCTGGGACGTACCCGGGGGGGAATCATCAAACGATGGAATTAACGGACTTGCGTCGAGCGGCCATCGACCTGCTGGGGCGAAGCTCATTTGACACTGTTGACCTGTTGAAGCAGTCACCGGCTGAGCTGATTCACGAATTGCAGGTGCATCAGGTGGAACTGGAGATGCAGAACAGGGAACTGCGCTCAACACAGTTAAAACTGGAGGACTCGCGCGATCGATTCAGTAATCTCTTTGATTTTGCGCCTGTAGGCTACGTGACGATCGACGCGTCCGGGCGAATCATCGAAGCCAATCTCACCATCGCCAAACTGTTGGGAGTGGAGCGTGGGGCGCTGGTTGGTCAGCTCATTCACCAGTTTGTTGCAGCCGACGACGCAGTGCAGTTGCACCTTCATCTGCGCGAGGTGGACGTATCACAACACAAGGTCAGCTGTGAAGTGAGAATTCAGCGAAGCGATGGCAGCATGTTGTACGTACGTCTGGACAGCATCGCGGTCGATGACGGCACGCGATCCGTGACCGTATCCGACCTGACCGAGAACGCTCGATTGGTCCAGGCAAATGAAGACAGCGACGAGCGACTCCGTGTGATTTGCCACGCGATGCCAATTCCGATTGCCTACGCTGATCGAAATTCGATTTATCAATTCAACAACACTGCGCACGAAAAGTGGTTTGGGTTTTCACGCCAGAAACTTGAAGGTCAGCACATTCGTGACGTGGTCGGTCGCACAGTCCATGCACTGATCAATCCACAAATCGATCGGGTTTTGGATGGGCAGGTGTCGCGGTGCGAATTGCAGATGACCCCCCGGGGCGGGACAGAGCCTCGAACGGTTGATGTGCACTATATACCTCATCGAGCCGACTCAGGTGACGTCACCGGGTTCTATGAATTGATGCTCGATCTTTGTGTACAGCGAAAACTGGCAATGCTGGAAGCGAAAGAGAACGAGCAAAAAGCTCAACTGGACCGACTTTCCGTGCGCCAGCGGGCTGTCTTTGCAATGATCATGAAAGGATCATCCAACAAACGAATTGCACTCGATCTGTCACTGAGCGAGCCAACCGTTGAACGCGAGCGGCGCCAGCTTTTGGTATCACTTGGTGCAGAGTCCATGAGTGAATTGTTGGTTAAATATGCGGGAGTTTTCGAATCTACCTGATCTGGAAGACATCATTCGTAACCTCTCGACGCTGACCGCCGCAACCTCGTCAGATCACGGCCGGGACAGCAGCGTTCGGTAGAGTGCTCTGCCGTCGTCGTTAAGCTGTCGCCTCGTCATTCGTGCGCGTTCGCGATGCCCGATCGTTGGTTCTCAAACCAGTGCTTCGGAGCGTAACCAACCGTTGTTTCAGCAGAGCCGTTCGTTGGCCGCCACGGTCCCGGTGCGACAACCGGAGTTGCTGCGGCGTCCGGTATCGTCGGCTTGTCCTGCGAATTGGCACGCTGAATGCATGAGGTTGTGCTGCGGGCCACTTCATTTGTAAGTGTTACCCGGATGTATCGAAAGGAACTGAACTCGCGACGCACGTCGCAGAATTGCACAGTAAAACAATCCAGGGGGCGGTCGGCCGACCGTGTGCGATTTCTCCCGAGTCGCTTCCCCTGGATTTCTTATCGGGATGAACTTATTCGAACGGGAGATCGAGTCAGTGCCCACGAAAACAAGGAAGAAAAAGGTTGGACCACAGGATCATCCACCGGGCCTCGCACCGATCAGGGTCCTGCGATTTCTGGCCGTCACAACGTTGGTGAGCGCACTGATCTCTCTGACGTTCCCTGGTGGAACGGCGATTGCCCTGTCATGGGTCGCCGGGTCCGTGCTGCTCATCGCTTATTCGTATCACCTGCAACTGATGGAGCGCGAGGCGTACTGGCTGCGAATTGAACAGTGGGAACGTGACCAGCGACTTCAGGGCCTGATGGCGCAAAACGCGGAGATCCACCAACAGCTGAGGGCAGCAATCAGCCCGTCAAAGCCGGCAGCGGAACAACAGCAGTTGGTGCCAAAGCCGGAGATTTCAGAACCGAAACGGAATGCGAGGAAACGCTACAAGGTCGAGCGGGATGAATCGACGCGTCGGGAATTGATGGCAGAAATCAACAAAGCGACGGCGAACGTCAGGTAGTCCGAATACGAAGCAGCATTAATGCCATCGGCAATGTGGGCGCGTCGACGAACGTCCGGAAAAACCACGCCCCCAGTTCGCATGCGCCGCCAATTCAGGGTGTCGGTCCCGCGGCACAGCTTGATTCCATTGAGATCAGGACACCCGCAATACGGGTTGAGTCAGAATGTGCCGTTGCGATTGCGATCAATTCTGTGCGACATCGCTGACTATCGGATGATCCTGCAGTTCGGCAGCGCTTCGTTCAGTTCCGCAATCCCCAGTCCGGAGATCGCAGTTAAGGAAACGGAAAGCGACCGAAGATTACTCAGTTCTTTGAGGTGCTGGACGGAGACATCGGTGATCTGGTGGCCGTTGCCGCTGAGAGTTAACCGTTCGAGAGTCGTCAATGGTTTCAGATGGCTGATACCCGCGTCTGAAATATTGGTGCTGCCCACGTACAAAAACTTAAGGCTGGTCAATCCCTCAAGGTTCTCCACGCCGGCGTCACTGACCCGAGTGCCCGCCAGGTTGAGCGTCTGAAGATTTGGCAGCGAGGAGGAGAGATGCCTCAATCCGGCGTCGGTGACCTGGCTTCCTGACAGATTCAGCGTCTTGAGGCTTGTCAGTCGTCCCAGTTGCTCGAAGCCGGTGCCGGTCACCGGAGTGTGGTTGAGACTAACCGCCTCAAGATTGATCATTCCATTCAAATGAACCAGCCCGGCGTCGGTGACGTAATTGTCGGACAGGTCAAGAGTGTGGAGACTCGTCAGCCCGCTCAGATGCCCAAGTCCGATGTCCGTGATCTCTGATTGGTTGATCTTCAGTTTCTGCAGACCCGTCAGCCCTTGTAAATGCGCCAGTCCTGAGTCGGTCACAAGTGAGTCCTTGATGATAAGCATCTGAAGACTCGTCATTCCCTCCAACTGCGCGAGCGCGGCGTCGGTCGCCTTAAAGCCCTTCAGTCGAAGCTCGGTCACGCGTCCATCGTGATCCTTTCGGATCACGGCGTCCATTTCTTCGAGACTGGGGGCTCCGCAGCCTGCCAGGCCTGGCACCAGTCCCAGCCCCAGCATCAACACAAGCCATTTCATACGCAGAATTCCCGGAGAGCAGAGGAGACGTTTTCCCGAGTCTATCGAATCGTTGCCGGAATTGTCACGAAGCTGGTCGGTGGTCCAAACGCCAGGATCTGTCAACCTGATGGCCTGTCGCGGGGGGTGATTACGGCGAGCTTGTTGTTGTTTCCTGTTTGTATTCCTGAAACCCGGCTTTCGTGTAGGTCGTCAGTGCTGCCGGATGGTCACGAGTACACGTGTGCAGCCACAACCGCCGTGGTTGATAGCTCCACGCCCGGTTGATGGTTTGTTGCAGGAACCAAGTCCCAAAACCTCGACCAATGAATTCGGGAATCAGTCCGAAATTGAGCAGCTCAATCTCATTGTGATCCTGGCGATTGAGATCCGCAAAACCTGCCGGAGAACCATTGACCTGCAATACGAGTAACTCGTTCTGTGGATTGCCCAGAATCTCGGCGAGATCGGCATCACTGAGTTTGTTCCTTGAGACCCAGTTGTAGTCGCGTCCCACGGCGTCATACAGAAACCGATAGTAGCGAACCGTCGGAGTCTCGACCGGCACGACCATGGTCTGCCGGGACGGTGCCGGTAGATCGCGCTGGCAGTGAGAAACCATTTCGAGGTAGTACACTCTGACATCTGCAGACTCCATGACTTCCGTCTCCCGTTGCGGTAAAATGACCCGGAATTGTAACCCGACTCCAGATGGAGACATCCGAATGGAGAAGTCCGATCCACCTGTTTGTCGAATCATGGATAACGGTAAGTTTCAATACCAGAAATCTAAGCAAGAAAAAGATCAAGGGGAACAGCCTGAAATGATGAAGTTTGAAAAAAAACAACCAGGAGAAAGAAGAGACGAAAATCTTAATGCTAAGACTAATACTAATAATAATCCTAATACTAATAATGAGAATAATAATATTTGTCCTTTCACAACAACAACAACACCTGCACCAGCAGCAACAGCAGCAAT
>JBDOMX010000818.1:3242-4377 GCA_039831615.1 Planctomycetaceae bacterium | reverse complement strand
AATAATAATCTGGAACAGCTAACCTACCTCGCTACGCTCGCCGGATGACATCCGAGAAGTGCGAAACTGGAACTTAGAATCGATCGAGAAATAACCGTCCTGTTTTGGCATCTGATCATCACGGCGGAGCGTGATGGCTACATTGAATTCGCGACAGTTATGACTCGAGCAATCCTTAGACCCTGAGAGGCTCACAGTGAAAGGCCCGTCATTACAACACGAACTGGTTGTGTTGCGCATCTGGAAATGCCCGGCTTGCGGTCGCAGCGTGCGGACAGGTGGGGAAGTCACCGCACGCACCTGTGACTGTAACGATCAGGCACAAATGGAGTATTCTGATGCAATTCCCCTCGCTGCACCTGACGTGTCGGCGTTCGTGACCTATCTGGCGCCGGAGTACCTGGACGACGTCGATGACGGAACCGAGCTTCCATTGCCGGATATTGATTCATTGGTGATGCCGGCTCCGGAACCCCGGGGTCGCCGGCAACGAACTGGCCGGCCTCTCCGGGACGAGATCGAGGAGAAATTGCCGGCGGCCGATGACCAGCCGTTCGGCGATGGTCTTGACGTCGTGGGTTCGGACAGGCCGTCCGTGACGACGGGCGACGAGGCAGCGGTCAGCAGAGAATCGGGGCAACCGAACGCTCCGACCGATCAGCAGTCGCCAAAAAAACGCAGACCACGGCGCAGACCCCGCAGTGACGCTCGTTCTGACCGCGGCACTGGTCCGGTGACCGACCAGGCTGACACTGCAAATTCTGCAGAGGACGCCGGTTCCGGTGCTGTGTCGACCGCATCAACCGACGTCGTGCAGACGCCGCGATCACCCACGCAATCCAACGCCGCCGGCGATGCAGATCGTACTTCGGACCTGAGTGAGACCGGTGATGGCACGTCCGGTCCTCGCAAGCGACGTCGGCGGCGACGCCGTGGCCCGCGAAAGAAGTCCGATCCGAACTCCGGTCCCGGCAGCGAAGATTCCGGGCCATCCACGGCTGCCGGAAACGACTCTTGATTGACACCACCATCGTATCCTCCACATTTTTTGGATGTTGACTGGCAGTGGCTCGGTTGTGCGGCAGATGAATCTCTGACTGCCAGCGGAATGACTGCCGGTCACTCATCAGGCTTT
>JBDOMX010000818.1:0-3232 GCA_039831615.1 Planctomycetaceae bacterium | reverse complement strand
AGGAAAAGGAGATCCATTGACGACTCTCATCACCTACGACCCGTCTGCTGCCCTGGCCACTCAGCCGAGCAATCGCTTTTCTTCTGCGGCTGGTGCACTCCAGGCAGCACGCGATGAAGTCCTGGCAGACGTTGAACTGTTCAAATCGGGCGGCGAAGTGCCTGACGAGAAACAACCTCTCGATGCCGGATTTGTGACCTGGCCTGAAGATCTGCTGCAGGACATGAAAGAAAACGGCACTGACAGTCTGGTCGCCAAGATTGAACGTTGCGCGGAGCGGCTGCGCGGTGCCTCAGATTCCGTGGTCGTCCTCGGCATCGGTGGTTCCTACATGGGCATGCGTGCGATGTTTGAAGCACTGTGCCATCCGTTTCACAATGAACTGACTCGAAAGGAACGCAACGGAGTACCGCGTCTGTACTTCGAAGGCTGGAACGTTGATTCGGATCATCAGTCCGGCCTGCTGAGTCTGCTGGAACAGCGTGCCGAGCGAAACCCGGGCAACAGCCCCGACGGACGCACTTCCGTCATTGTGATCAGCAAGTCTGGTGGGACACTGGAAACGGCCGTCGCGTTCCGGAACTTTCGAGCGTTCGTGGAACGGAGATTTCCGGACTCGGTCCAGGACCTGATCGTCCCGGTCACGGGCGACTCCGGGCGGCTGCGCGATCTGTCAGAAGCGGCCGGGTTTCAGGACGTGTTTGCGATTCCGGATGGAATCGGCGGACGGTTCTCCGTGCTGACGCCCGTTGGGTTATTGCCGGCTGCCGTGGCCGGCATCAACATCCGTCGACTGTTGATGGGTGCAGCGGACATGACGGACCACTTTCGCACCGCCGAGTTTGGCAGCAATGCAGTGCTTGATTCAACGGCCGTTGCACACCTGCTGGAAACTGATTCCGGGATGACAACTCGAGTGCTGTCCACATGGGGCTGCCACATGGAAGCCGTGGGCCTTTGGTATGATCAGCTTTTGTCCGAGAGTCTCGGTAAGCAGGGACAGGGAGCGACTCCGATCACCGGCGTCAATACACGCGACCTGCACAGTCGAGGGCAGCAGCATCAGGAAGGACGGCGGGACAAGCTGATTACGAATCTGTTGCCTGGTCGCCCTCGCCATGATCGCCTCGACATTCCCGCCAGGGACGACGACTTTGATCAACTCAATCAGTTTGCAGGAACTGACATCCCCACGGTGCTCAACGCGGCAATCGGCGGGACAAACCAGGCATACGCCGACGACCAGCGGCCGACGGCTGACTTGCAGCTGGACTGCATCGACGACAATTCAATCGGACAACTTTTTCAGCTGCTCATGCTGTCGACTGTGCTGGAAGGTCGGCTGATCGGCATCAACCCCTATGGACAACCCGGCGTGGAAGCTTACAAACGCAACATGAACGCCATCCTGAAAGGTCATTGACTGCTGGCGACTATTCCGGAGCGCTTCCGCGAGTCGTGATCGTTCGCGCTCGCATGAACCCTTTGATCCGGCCGATTTCGCACTCACATCAGACACATTCCGGTCCTCCATCATGACAACTTCCGTCAAGTTTCTCGGCCATGCGTCGTTTCAGATCCGGACCGGCGTGCATTCGATCCTCATCGATCCGTTCCTCACCGGTAATCCTCAGGCGTCGACCACGGCCGACGAACTCGACGCCGATGCGATCCTGGTGACTCACGGCCATGAAGACCACGTGGCAGATGTGGAATCGATCGCTCGACGTACGGGTGCTCTGGTCGTGGCCAACTTTGAAATCACGACGTGGTTTCAGTCCCGTGGGATCGAGAATGCTCATCCGATGCATATCGGTGGACAGCATTCGTTCGACTTCGGGATCGTCAAACTGACCATTGCACACCATGGCTCGATGCTTCCCGATGGCAGTAACGGTGGAAATCCGGCCGGAATTGTCCTCAAGACGGCTGACGGGAATATTTATCATGCCGGTGACACGGGATTGTTTTCGGATATGCAGTTGATCGGCGATGAGGGGATTCGGGTCGCCATCCTGCCCATCGGAGACAACTTCACGATGGGACCGGATGACTCCATTAAGGCAACTCGCTACCTGAAACCGGAAATCGTAATTCCGGCTCACTTCAATACATGGCCGCTGATCGAGCAGGATACGGATGCCTGGCAGCAGCAGGTGAAATTGGAAACGGAAGCTCAACCGGTCGTTCTTTCGCCAGGCGACGTATACACGCTGCCGTCGGCGTGATCGCGCGGACAGTACCGAACGACAACAGTTCAGCATAAACTCGCAGGACAGGGATTGATGGCAGTAAAACGACCACCTACCAGAATCGACGGACCGGTCGCGGTCATTGGAGATGTCCATGGACAGAAACACCAGCTCCGCCGGATCATCCGCCAACTCGAACGCACACCCGATATCCATTCCCGCTGGATCGTCTTCATCGGTGACCTGGTCGACCGGGGTCCGGACAGTAAAGGCGTGCTCGACCTGTACTGCGACTTATCGAGCCAGCATGATAAAGTGACGTGGATTTGTGGAAATCACGAACTGGCAATGGCCGCATCGCTGGGCCTGATTACGACTCCCGATTATCTGGACTGGAAGACCGACTGGCTGAAGTTGTATTCCGCCGAACCCACGTTCGAATCGTACGGTGTCGACTTTGATGACGTGGACGCTCTGCGGGCCGCGTTGCCGGAGGCACATGCGGCGCTGCTGGCCGACCTCCCATGGCGGGTTGAGCATCCACGCTACCTGTTTGTACATGCAGGTCTGGATCCCGACCTGCCCTTCGATATGCAGGTGCAGATCCTGCGGAAACCGGACTACACACTGGCTCAACCACCGTGGCTGTTCAGTAAACTCTTTATTCGCGGACCCGTCCCGCGCGGGTGTCCCGTGACGGTGGTTCAGGGCCACGTGCCGCTCCAGGAAGTCCATTTCGGCAATCAAATCATTGGCACGGATACCACCGGTGGATTGCAGGGCGACCTGAGTTGCGTCTTGCTGCCGGAAAACATCGTGCTGACCTCGGCTGACACGACTTCCGTGGGTCGGCCTGACTGACTGGTGCTGCTTCTCAGACGCAGGAATCCGCCGCGGATGGAAAAAAAACGCCTCCGGCCAACCGGACCGTGGTGGCCGCTTCCCGGAATTCGGGCTATTCTTCGCCATCAGTGCATGCGCCCGGAACTCCTGCGCCGATGATCAAACAGCTGTAGAACATTGAGAACACGACATTTTAT
>JBDOMX010001041.1:0-4378 GCA_039831615.1 Planctomycetaceae bacterium | reverse complement strand
GCGGTTGACTCTCCAGTAACTCTAATGCCTGTTCAACGGCGTTCCAACTACGTTCTGCAAATGGCCGACGGGACTCACGCATCAGGAGCAGTTGGGTCAATCGAGGTGTGTGATCCGCCCGTCCACCGACGGTGGAGTAGTGGCGGATGGCTTCTTCCAGCTGACCCGCAGCGGCCGTGGCTTCTGCATGAGCAATCCGAGCTGGTCCCCAGCTGGGCTGCAGCTGCACAAGCGCCAGGGAATGCGCCAGCCGAGCACTTGGATTGCCGAATCTGACGGCACACTCAATCCGCATTAACATCAGTCGCCGCAAGAGATCGGGAGCAATCATTACGCTGGATGCAGCCGTCTGAAACGTCCGGTCCGCCTCAACCCATTCTCCCGATGCAAACTGAACCCGTCCCTCCAGAAACTGAGTCATTGGTTGAGGCGCGTCGGCTGATTTCATCGCCGGCATCAACTCATCTTTGACCTCAGCTAACAACGCCTCTCGTTCCTTAGGTTGGCGTCCAATCTGGTACAAGAGGACATCCGCCAGTGTGGAGGCAATCGAATTGAATAGCGTTCGTTGGCCAGGATCTTCAACGGTCATTTCAGAGTCGACTGAAGCAACCAGCGAATAAGCCGAACGCAGCAATGCCTCGGCTTTGTTGAGTTTCTGTTGTTGTACTACAGCGTTGGTCTCGAATCCCAGCGTCTGGATTTGCAGTCGGGCCTGAAGCAGAATTGACTGGGCCGAATCCGGATCCAGTTCAGCGGCCCGCCTGGCCAGGTCGCCAGCACGTATTACGTACGCTTGTGCTTTTCCAGGATCAACATACTGGAACAGCTCAGCCAGGGCCATGAAGACATCGATGGAAGACGTCAGCGTTGCCGCCAAAGCGACTGAGTCGTCCTGTGCGGTGGTCAAATCCAGCGCGGCCTGGATGGACGACTCAGCGTCCCGCAGACGGCTCTCGGACAGACTCAATTCCAGACATGCGCTCAGTTCCGCCTGATCAATCCGGCCATTCCGGTCGCGGTCGGCGAAGGCTGGAACGGACGGATGATCAGATTCGGCACGGTCCAGTAAGCCATTTTGGTCCCCATCACGATCCGTCAGCAGTTTCCTCGACTGTGCGGAAGCAGCGTCTTTATTCAATGCCGACCGTTCCTGCGATGTCGAAAGTGATGTCAGAAACATCGCCCGTTGTCGCTGAGCGTTCCACGTCGGTTTTGCCAGGTCTGTCATCAAGTCGAGGATTGTCACAGCGGTCTTGAGTGAGGCTGTTGGATCGGTCAGCGGATCCTGGGGAAATCCAGCGAGGAGCAATCCTGCGAGTTCTGTCGGTTCGACGGGAATTTCGTCCCCGGAACGTTCATCGTACATGGAACGAATTTTGTCCCTGGAACAGAGTGCATTCGGATGGGTTGTGATGAGTCGCGCCAAGGCAATGTAAGGTTCGGCGTCATCGCTGCCGACCTCAATTCGAATGATCCAGGCTAACTGTGCTGCCGCCAGTTCGGCCAGTCCTTCGGAACACCTGGCGCGAGTGGAATGCAGTTCTCTGACGACAGCTTCCGTAACTGTCGTCGGACTGCTGCCGGTCGAAGTCGCGTCACCGAGCAGTTTTTCGATATGCTTAAGTGTATCCCCGAGTCGTCGCAGACGCAGTCCATCGCGAACAACTTCCAATCGTGTTTCATCCTGGTCCGGCCGGAGTCGAAGAATTTCCTCGTTGTAGAGCCACGCTTTCTGCAGGTCGCTCCACGGGTTCGAGGGTCGATTCGAGGCTCGTTCCTGATGGAGGGCTGCCAGACGAGTCAGAGTGTCAACCAGCAACTCGTCGCCGACAACCAACGTCTTACGCTGTGCGGTCAGACACTGTGACAGCCGCCGAATTGCCAAACCAAGATCACCTTCTTTCTCGGCCTGATCCGCCATCTGCAGAAGCTGACTGAGATTCCGCTCGTACTGCCATCCGTGAACCAGAAAGCCACTTGCTGCCAGCACGATAACGACGAGCAGACTGATGCCGAGCAGACGATAGTTAAGGCGCGAAATGGTATCCGGAATCGGTGGTCGATCGCCGCTTTCGGGTGGTGGTTTCGGGGAAACAGTGCCATGCAAATGCACTCGTTGACCGCCGCATCGTCTTTTCCTGCTCGATTTTGTTCTTCCCATCTCAGCCCTCATCGCGATCAATGATCAAGTGAATCCCATCCTCTGTGCACGTCTGACTTGTTGTCGGACACGTGTATAAGAACGACTTTGTGATGTGTCTTCCACTGCACACTTTGAGGCCACGACAGAGTTTGGCTGTCATGGAATGCATTCTGGATTGAGCGATGTATTCATGCCATCTCGTGGCGAATACGAATAACCATCCGGTGGGCGCCTGCGGAGCAGAATTGGTTGGAAGACATTGTGGCAAGTCTACCTCATCCTGCCGAGGCGTTCAGACCGCCGTCTGTGAAGAGTCTGCGCCCTGTATCTCAAACGAGAACCCCCGGTGAACACATTCGGCCAACAGCAGTTATTGGCGGCGATGAGCAAGGCCTCATTCGTCAGGCACGTCCAGATTTCGGCCAAGGACGTTCCTGATCATCTTGAGGACGGCGTGCTGCCGGTCTCCCTCAACCTGCTGGATTCGCAGAGACAATGCCGCATGGGCGTCAATATCTTCCTGACACTTCGGTTTCTGAAGCGGGGCCATAGCGGGATCATGGTTTAGTCGAGCGGCTGCATGATTCTGCATAGCAGCCGCCGCAGAGTTTTCGATCAGCAGGTGTGTATCAGGTGCTGCTTCCTTCTGTCGCCGCAGATCACGGATTTCCTTAGCGACTGCCTGAATGGCTGCGATCTGTTCCCTCATCAGCGACTGGTCATTATTCGGCGGCGACTGCACCTGCTGCACGAGCTGTGTGAGTAGCAAGGTCTGCTGCTGCGACTGTTGCAGGAGCATGCAATTGACAGCCGTCATTTGTTGAATCAATGACAATGTGTTCAGCGAGTCCGAGTCCGAGTTCAGGACACTTGCAACGTTCTGCAGGTGAGAATCGGGCCTATCGCCAGGTAATCTGGATACTTCGCGGCGACCTGTTGAGTTGGTGCCCATTGGTGTATTGTTCTCGAATCGGACTCTGAACGGTCCAATTTTTAGCTCGTCGCCAGAAGCAAGTGGAGCGAATTGAACTTTCCGGTTGTTTACCACTAGCTCGAGTATGTCAGACAATGCGACTGAAAGAAACGTTCCATTCAGACGAACGATACAGGAATGAAATTCAGGGATATTGGCATGCTCAAGCCGGACGTGACATCTGGCACCGCTGCCGATCATCGTGAGGTGTTCCTGAAGATTGAACCTTGGGTGCTTCCAGGCACCAAAACTTCCGTTGCGAAAATTCAAAAGTCCGTCGGTCCCAGGGCCATTCGAGAGTCGCGTCACCACGCCGTCCCCGAATACTTCCGGAGATGCCGCGACGCTGGTATCTCGCTGTTCGGCGGATACCACGTAGTTCGCAACTCGGATTCGTCCTTTGCGGCCAAGCAAAACGGGTGACACCGGTGAAGTCGACTTCAGTGCACCTCCGGCGGTGAGCCTGATTGAAACGATCCCCCGGTCAGTGACCTGGAGGTAAATGTGATGCGACTCATTCGGGCTGCCATTTCGCAGGCGGACATCTGAGTTCGAGCCAGGTCCGATAATTGCAAATGGTTTGGGAACGAGAATCGACCGATCAGTTCCGGTCGCCCCATCATGAATACTCAGTTCCAGTTCGGTCGCCATCAATCAGCCATTTTAGGAAGAGCGTAAAACGTTCGAAGTTTAGGGCGTCAAACGTCAGACCGGAAGTTATCCGAATCTCAATTCCTGGTCCTCAATGATCCCGAACGCGTCGTCCGTTCCGCGTAAAATCGGTCCGTTGAACTATTAATGCCGCTGCACATAAAAAGGAGGATCGCGCTCGAAACACCAGCCATCGTTCTTCCCGCGATCAATGACCTCACATGCACGTGAATTCAGCGCAGCGTGCAGATTCTATACCGTGACGGACAGGAATCGGAGAGTCCTTTCGAAATTCTGATCATTAACTTTCGAAATGACGTTTCCTGAGGTGGTCTGGGGCGTGTGTCCGCGCTGGTCCGCGTCCGGGGGGCGGCACTCCAGGGATCTCCAAATGCCAGCGATTTGGCTGCTCGCCTGCATTTCCAGACGGTAGGTCTTCCCGCCGCCGAATGGGAGAGGTACATGGCCTCCACGCCGCAACTTCAGGGCTCCTGATCTCAGCGGAATATTAGGTGACACCAGTTTCGGGGTCGTCGAGGGTATAGCGAAGTCGAAAATCGGTTCCGGGGAATGTGGAATCGGTTGCATTGAGGTGGTCGAGCAGATGT
>JBDOMX010000642.1:0-4378 GCA_039831615.1 Planctomycetaceae bacterium | reverse complement strand
GACCATCAACGTCCCGGTCAACGAGACGATTGAAGGCCATGGCTGCAGATCGAGCGAACACCATGCACAACAGAATGCCGACGAGATCTCTCCAGCGAAACGGGCTGCTGCGTTCCTGCCAGGCCAGGATCGCGGCCAGCAACGCAAACGGCAGCGCAAAGATCGTGTGACTGAAGCGAATCAGCTCCAGATATTGCCGTAGAGAATTTGTTGACCGGATGGCTGACATGTTGCACAGACACTCGAAAGCTGCCGGAAAGCGGCGCAGGCACACGATCCCGTCTGACCAACCGCAGGCTAAACACCGATGTAACGCGAATAAATCGCCCGTGCCACAGCCGGATCTTCCGTTCCCCGAATGATCGCTCGGCCGTCTGGGAAAACACTGATTTCCATCCCGGATTCCTCCAGGACCACGCGCGTCAGGAACGGATTGGACGTCACAGAACCGGATGATTCCAGTCGAAGAGACAATTCTTCAAGCGAAACACCCAGTTTTCCGGCTGGTGACACTTGAACCGCGTTTCGACCGCACAGAACTGTGGACCCGGAGGCTGCAGAGCCATCCAGAAACGGGCGTTCTCCACGGTCGCAGGCCGGACAATCATGTTGATCGCGCAGGGCAGAGACATCCATCGCTCGCATCGACCCGTCCCATGCATCCACGATACTCAGCTGGATGGGCACGTCTTCAGCGTGGCCGCTGAGGATCCGCAGGGCGATGGCCGCCTGCAGCGACGCGACCATGCCGATGGCTGGTCCGAGGACTCCGGCCGTGTCACACGTTTCCGTGGAGCCCGGCGGCGGAACTTCGGGAATCAGGCAGCGGAGACAGCCTGAGCGCCCCGGAAAAATTGGCATCACCTGGCCAGTACTGCCGGTGCAGCCCGTGAAGATCCACGGAATTCCCAGCTCGAGCGACAGATCATTGATCAAAAAGCGAATCTCAAAGTTGTCGGTCCCGTCAATGATCAGATCGACGTCTTTGGCCAGCGACTGGATGTTTCGATAGTCGACATCGGCCACATGGGACTCGATTTCGACATCGGAATTGACCTGCTTCAGGCGGCTTGCGGCAACAATCGACTTCGGCAGATGGTCTGCCACATCCTGTTCAGTGAACAGAATCTGGCGCTGCAGATTACTCAGTTCCACAAAGTCCCGATCAACAATACGCAGCAGGCCGACACCGGCGCGCGTTAGTTGATCGGCCACCACGCATCCCAGCGCGCCACAGCCGATCTGCAGCACGCGACTGCTGCGAAGGAGCTTCTGCCCACTCTCCTGGATCCCCGAAAACAGCATCTGTTTTTGGTAGCGTGCCAGACTGTCCGTGCTGTGATTATTCACCGCCGAGTCCTTTGATCGCGTGCGGAAGGTCGCGACCAACAAGTCCTTTGATCCCTCGGCCCTCGTCAATTCTGTCGAACACATCCCAGCCGATCGATTCGTTGTCGATCTTCCAGTATTCCTCCATTTGCTCGCGTTCCACTGCGTTCAACGGACGCATGAGTCGAAAACCGACGCCGCGAGCCGGGTCGTCGGTGAACCACCACGGACTCTTCGGGGAATTGGGGTCGGTGTATTTCCAGTCGGCATGTACTGACAGCAGGCGTGACGCACATCCGCATGCATCCGCCTCGAGTTCCCAGCTCCCCCCACAAACCTTGCGCTGGTCCGGGGTCGTGGCATGGATCCAGTCAGTGGTCGCATTCAGAATGGTGTCCGCCGGCGATGCCTCCGATCTGTCCGGCCCATCCAACACCCATTCAGCAGCATTGCCATGCATATCAAACAGTCCCCAGCCGTTCGGTTTTTTCTGTCCAACAATTTGGGTTCCTTTTCGATCCGTGTTGCCGCTGTACCAGGCGAATTGCGCGAGTTCGCCAGGCGAATCGCCAAAGTGATAAGTCGTGCTGGCGCCGGCTCGACAGGCATGTTCCCATTCAGCTTCCGCCGGGAGCCGGTACTGTTGGCCCGTGATCGCTGACACCCATTTCGTGTACTGCTTCGCGGCATACTGCGTCACAGTGACCGCCGGCTGCCGAGGTTCATTGCCGTATTCAAAGGTATACGTCGGTTCGTACAGCGGCGTGGGAGCAGTGATCGCATCAATTTCGTTGTTGTCAGTGACGGTCCGCTGTCGGTTAATCTGAAACTGTTTGAAGGCATGGTACAGATCCATAAATTGCGTGTATTCTGCCCACGTGACTTCAAATCGTCCCATCCAGAATGGCTCGACGCGATATCGTCGTTGATCGGACCCCACAGTGATTTCGCCCCCGGGAACCGGCTCCATATGAAACACAACGTCGGTGCCAGGAATTGGCGAATCATAGGCCACCATAAACCCCTGGTCAGTGGCCACAAACCGTCCTGAATCCGGCTGGTCCGGTACCAAACCAGGCACCACGTCGGATGCCAACACCGTGGCAGGCAGACAACAAAGAAAAATGAGCTGAAATCTCATATGGAAAGCGATCTAACGGATTGGCCTGGATCAGGTTGTGGTGAGATGAACAGTCGGTCTGGAAATTGTTGTGTCGGCGGCATTCGAATACAAGACCCTGTTCGGCGCAGCGATCTGACTTTCGGCGTGTTCCACTGCAATTTGTAACGAATGTTGCGTTTGCGCACTGCTCCATCAAGACTCATGCACATGATCCTCGAACGCCCACAGTCAGGACACACCGTTTGGCTGGTGACCGGTCTGCTCTGCGCGAGCACCATGGTGACCACCGCGGGTGCTCGCGAACCGCTCACCTGGCAACACGTTTATGGCCGTGAGCGAATCGTCATTCGAGATCCCGCGCCCCGCAATTTTGTGTGGCTTGATGACCGGACGTTGTTGCGGCAGGAGTCGTCATGGCAGCGGGTCGATGCGGTCACAGGACGTACTTCGCCGTTCTACGATGCCGGCCGCCTGCGCCAACAGCTCGTCGCCGCAGGAATCTCAGATCAGGACTCCAGGGCAATTGCCGACGGCCACTGGACGCTGCACGACACCACGCAACGCCTGTGTATTCTGCAGACAGGTCGCCAGTTGATTCGTGCCGGTCTGGACGGCGATCGCATCCGCGTCGTCAACGGGCTGCCCGAGCAGGTCGAACTCCTGACGCTCAGTCCGACCGGCTCCGCATGCGCCTTTGTTTCAAACAACAACCTGTGGTCCGCCGATTTCGAAACGGGAAGCGTAATCCGATTGACGCAGGACACCGAACCCCATCTGCGAAACGGCAAAGCCGACTGGATCTATTTCGAAGAAATCCTGCACAGAAAGTGGAAGGCATTTTACTTTAGCCCCGACGGTCGCTTTCTGGTGTTTCAGCAATTTGATGACACGAACGTGCCGACATTCACAGTCGTCGACCATACCAGCCCGGAACAAACGCTGGCAGCAGAGCATTTTCCAAAAGCCGGCGATCGAAATCCGCTCGTCAGACTGGGAATTGTCGCTGTCGAGGGTGGCCCGATCACCTGGCTGAAATCATCACACCATGATCACACGACTCTGATCACGCACTTCGGCTGGTATCCGGACAGCAATCACATCTACTGGTACGTGCAGAATCGGAGTCAAACATGGCTGGATGTCGTCCGCAGCTCAGCAGGCGCAGGGACCAGCGAAGTTCTGCTGCGAGAAACAACCGCTGGCTGGGTCGATCAGCCAGGAGATCTTCAGTTTCTGCACGATGGCAGTTTCCTGCTGCTCAGCGAACGGTCCGGCTGGCGACATGTGGAACGGATTTCGGCCGACGGTCAATCTCGGCGTCCGGTCACGTCCGGTGTCTGGGATGTGAATCGGATCCATGTCGTCAATGAACAAGCGGGCTGGATTATTGTCACGGGGACGAGGGATTCCCCGATTGCCGACAACATCTATCGGATCTCACTTGAGAACGGTTCGGTGACCAGACTGTCGCAGGAATCAGGACATCACGTGGCGTCCGTCAGTCGATCGGGCAGTTTCCTCGTTGACACATGGAGCAGCCACTCCACTCGGACGTCGGTCGTGATTCGCGATACACATGGACAAATCTCGAGGCAGGTTCATCGCGCAACGCCACCTGATGAATGGGACCAATTTGAATTTGGGGACGTCAGATTTGGCAATGTGCCGCTGGCGGATGGTCAGACTGGCCGCGCACTGTTCATCTTCCCTCCCGGGTTTGATGACTCACAACCGCACCCGGTCTGGCTGAGAGTTTACGGCGGACCGCGTTACCCGAAAGTGAAAGACGCCTGGAATGCCCGGCTGGACGATCACCTGCTGGCCAGTCAGGGAATTGTGGTGCTGCGCTTCGATCCTCAAATTGCGGGAGGACACGGTGCCGCCGGTGCGTGGAAGGCACACCGTCAACTGGGAGTGGAAGAAACC
>JBDOMX010000454.1:0-4388 GCA_039831615.1 Planctomycetaceae bacterium | reverse complement strand
GCATCATCCTGGGCATTCAGCAGTCTGTCGGCCATTGCGGCCAGCACTCGCACATAGATCTGGTCAAATGGTGCGCGTTTGGAATCCGGTACATCCTCTCGATGGGCTCTGATATATGTTGCCGCCTCGTCGAACCGCCTGGCGTGAAACAACAGCACAGAACGCGCGTAGACGGTTTGCATCGCTGGCTGATCGGAGCGTTCGTCCAGTTCCTTCAGCAGCTGATCAAAGAGCCGGTCCCCTTCTTCTGTCCGGTTGGCCTCGACGTAGAGTTGAGCCAGCATCGGACGCAGCATCGGATACTCAGCGGCGACCGACTCAAGCTGCTCGATTGCTGCGGCCGTCCGGCCGCACGTTGTCAACAGCCGGGCCAGGGCAATGCTTGCCGTGGGCTGGTTCCCATCGCTAACCCGCTGCCTCCAATACGTCAAAGGCGTATCTAAATGCTTTTCAGAAACTGTCGATTTTGCTTCGGGAAAACTGGCGAGCCGGGCAATCACCGCCACATTTTGCGGCGTGATTTTCAGTGACTGGACCAGCAGGTCCGTCGCCACGACACGGTTCAGCGGAGATTCGTACAATTTCTTTGCGGCGAGATCCACATACAACTGAGACAGGGCGGCGCGCAGCTCTGGCGTGTCCTGCCGTGACAGACCTTCTCGCAGGACAATCGCAGCCTCTCTGAACTGATTCGCCAGTGCGAGGGATTCGGCCAATTTGATCAGGGAGGTCACATCCTCCGGAGCTTCCCGACGCCGCCTCTCAAATGCGATTTTGGCTGACTCCAAACCTGAGCTGATCAGGTCCGAATCCCGCCCAAGTTTTTTTTGCAGCACCGCCAGCGAGAGGTACAGTTCGGGAGCCACCGCAGCGGCACTGCTAAGATACGTTTCAGCGAGCACCGGTTGTCCCTCAGAAATATAATAGTCGGCCAGCAACGCGTTCGCTTCGGCCTTCATCTGTCGATCGGATGTTCGTCCGCTGGCGATCTGCAGTCGCTGAACGAATTCATCCTTTTCTTCCTGCGACAACTCCGAAAGTTTCCCCAACGCTGTCTGCTTTGCAATCCACATGTGCGCCAATGCGAAGCCTCCAACATCCTTGAGCGGCGCCAGTTGCTGCATTAAGCCAAGTGCGACGGAATCATTTCCCAACTGGTGATAGAGCAGGGCCAGCCGATATTTGTGGCTCGGCACATTCGGCTGCAGCGAACACAGAGACTTCAAGTACAGCAACGCGGTATCCCAGTCTTCTCCCGTCTCGACCGCATCGACGACGGCCTGCTGATAACCACGCACAACGGCGGTTTGATCGTTGTTGTTCAGGTGTAACAGAAACAAAACCCCGGCAATGACGACAATTGCCGACGGCAGTCCCAGCAGCACGCGCAGCGGAACACGCGAAACAAACCAATACTCAACAAGCCTGAAGAAGTATCCCGGTCGAAACGTCTCGTCCAGCGGTGGCAGCGGCAGTTTCGACTTTGAATTGCCGTACCTGACAGTACTGTCCGGAGTTGATGAATCACTATTTGCCATGTCTGAATCTCTTCCGGAACCACTGCCCGGACACAACGGACGGTATGTCATCCAACTCTTTCGTGGATGACGGGCTACTTGCTGTTGGGTGCTGTCACGATCGCATCTTTGATTTGCCGACGCGTCTCCAGGTGAAGTTTTCTCAACAACTCAACCTGGTGTTCGCTGAACTGGATGGGAGACTCAACAAACGTCTGGCATTGAAACGTATCGGGGACTGTGTTGATTCCGCGGAGGGTGCCGAAACGATGTTGAACCAAACCGGTTGCCGCATTTGTATCTACCGGCTGGTAAGGTTCGCCTGAGGGCGTGAAGAAACTAAAGAATAGCAGGCCATAACTGCCAACATCGGGTTTGGACAAACGAACGCGCATGGCCTTCCATCCGGTTCCTGCCTGATCCAGTTCGCTGTCATCAATCTGCCAGCCAATCCCCCGGTAGCAGACTCTGAGATCATGCCAGCCGTAGAACAAATGGTCGCATGAAACTGTGGCAACCATGTTTTTGCCGTGGAATTCCCATGAATTTGAGTACTGCCCGTTGGCGTCACCTCGGCTGCGTTTTATGGGGGTATACGCGTGCTGCACGAATCCTTCGACATCGGACTCAAGCGCCGATTCCTCCAGGATCTCGACACGGGTTGTGAATTCGCTGCGGCGATCGGGACGATCGAACAATGCTGGCGCCTGGGCAGACAAACACACAACACACAGGACAGCACTAAAGTTGACCGCGCGTTTCCACGGAATTGCTGGCTCAGCTGGAGCAGATTCCAGTCCACGCGGCGTGTGCTGTGTCTTTGTGGCAATCAACCAGTTGAATGCCGCGACGCATGGGTTTCGAAAAGCAACATCCGGTTTATCCAGACCGCCATCGGGGACCGTTGCAGTAAATGTCAGAAGAAACAAATCGAAATTGTACACCAGTGCTGCCGCCAGCGCCAGCGCCGCATAACCCAGCAGTTCATGAGACCAGCCAGTTGCCAGATCTTTCTGCCACCAGTATTCGGCGAGAGCGACCGTGACGACTCGCAGCACATTCATGACTCCAGCGAAGAAAAAGCTGCTGCCAATGACAAGAACAGCGTGGAATGGTCGTCGTCGAAGCCAGCAACAAATCAGCACGGCAAGAAACAACAGCGTGAATAATGACTGCACTCCACTGCAGGCTTCTTCGACCAGGAGTGTCCTGGACGTCAGGGTAATGACGTTACCCTCTCGCAGATGCAGGCAGCCCACCAGATTGAGTATGTTGCTGGCAACACGGCTGGTCAGATCCTGCAGAGCCTGAATCACCAAAAGATCGATGTTGGCGGGCAGCCGCACGGCCAGTAGCGGAAGGAATGCCAGGTAGGCGAGTGACGAGCCTGTGTCCTTGTCTTTCCGCGAGATGGCAAGAGCCAGCAACAGCAGCCAGAATCCGGCGCTGGCAAACCACGGGGACCACAACACGGCCGCTGTCAACAGCAGCAGCAGATCCGCAACAATAAGCCCCACAATCAGTCGTGGTCGGTGATGCCGGCTGTGCTGACGAGCCCACAGCATCCCAAAGAACGCTATGAAGGCAAACGGGAAAAACTGATAATGTGTTTGCCGCCAGACAGTTGAGAATTCACTGATCAGCAGCGGAAGGTGACCAACCAGAAGGATCAGAAAGGGAACCCACCACAGTCGCGCGGTCGCTTCTGTTCGCGATTCAGTATGGTGTTCTGCGGCAGACATCAAGCCGATCCTGAAGACACGGGAGCCATGGCGATTTCGCAGCGCCGGGAACAAAGTATTTCATCCACAACGTGTCCTGATGTCTATAGATTCATTGGTTTTTCGATCACAATACGGACTCCGGTGAGGTTCCTGCAACATCTGCGGACACGTTCAGCAATAGCACCACGACTGTACCATCGTCACTTAACCCGAAGCATGCCGAACGAAATCTGTGGCCGAATGAATCTGCTGACAGGAGACGGTAAATTTCAGGCCGTCGCCCCTCGGTGTCTGCGGCCCCATCAACGAAAGTCTGAGTCGTGACGAAAAACAGGAAGCGACGCCAACCTCCAAAGCGACCGGCATTCCACCCTTCGAATCGGCCGATCCATGGGGTCGTTGATTTGATTCGTGCTTATCCGGCAGCGACCGGAATCTGTGGAGTGATCGTGGTTCTGTGCGTGCTGGCAGCCATCGTGCCCTGGCCAGATCTGACCTCGGCGACTCCATCATCCCCCACCACGCGGACGACAGCACCTGATCTGTCACCGGTGATAAATCAGCCACCAGAGGAACCTGTTGACGTCGACGAACTGCGGGAAAGGATTGCCGCTCTGGATGCACAACTCCAGGAGCTGCAGGGAGCCCGCGAGGACCGTAAAGCGTTGATCGCCATCAGAAAGAACCATTCACGTGCGTTTGAGGGGTTTAACTTCGATGAAGAAGATAAGGCCTTTTCAAAGTTGGACTCGATGATCGGCGAATTCAGGAAATACCCACTCACAAAGGACGAAGAGGCTTTACTGGATGATTCTCAATCGGCTGCAAAGAATGAGTTCAGTGCAACATTCGACGTCTACGACCCGCTTCTGGAGCTTGCAGAGAAACTGAGTGAGCGTCACCGCGTCGTGAATCAAGAGCTGGAGGAGCTTCGACGCGTGATAACAGATCACACTGCAGAATCGCCAACTGACGAATGAAAGCCTGCCGCCTTCTCGCCGCTGTCACAGGACGCGTCTCAGGCCAGACGGGGCGCGAAGTTTCAGTGGGTAAATTGCAGTGTTTCGGCGAGGAACTGCTCGTTCCATCCGGCGCTTTGTCTCTTTCCCTTGAGGCTGTCGGTGGAGGGATGATGCCTTAACAGGCT
>JBDOMX010001063.1:0-4400 GCA_039831615.1 Planctomycetaceae bacterium | reverse complement strand
AATCCTTTTCTGTCCCGCTTGTTGTGTCGTCTTAACAACACTCAATACGCGGATTTCAGCAGGGTTTCGGGTGTTTTCTTTCACAACGAACTCAGATGGTCGCTTGTACTGAGACTAGCTCGAATACTGCGTGACAATGGCCTCGACATCGATTTCGCGTTCCATCGGAGCGCGCGCCGGACACGCAATCACGAACAGCCGGTTCGCGTTAGTCCTTTGGCTTGCTCAGCCGAAACTCGAGTTTATGGCCGAGACATTCAGCGATCTGGTGCATCACAGGGAAGCGAATCGGACGCCCTGTTTCTTCCAGCTGAATGATTGTTTGAGGTGCCACGCCTGATTTTTTTGCGACTTGCGCGATCGTCAACCCCTGCTCTTCCCGCAGTGTTTTTAGGCGCGCACCGAGATTCATGAGAATCTTTTCTGCCGGCGAATAGGCGGGCGGGCGACCGCGACGCGCCGAACTCTTGACGGTATTGCGCTGGTGTCCGCCAATCACACGTTCCGGACTCCGAACCATGACGCAACCTCCGACAAAAACTCGGGATAAAGACCTCAAGGTCGAGGACACCCTGACAACTGGCTCATGACCTGGCAATCTTCAGCAGTGACCGCTGGAAATGAACCGCCGCGACACTACCGCAATCGCTGGCTCGCGCTGCTGCCAGTTGTGCCGACATCCGATCCGGCGCTGGCGGCCACCGGCGTTTGGCCGACCCTCATATTAGACCACACGTTACAAAACGGCAAACACAATAGTTTTCCAAACCGGAAAAAACAATGACCAATCGGGATGTGCATCCACACACCGGGACCGGAACACCAACAACGTCAGGCCGACGCCGAAACCGGATTCGGATCGATGTAGGGTTTGAGTTCTCCCCGCCGTCGGGCGTCCTGTTGCCGTATGAGGTCAATGATCATGTGTCTGCACGAGAGGACAACGACCACACTACAGGTGATCAATACCGGGGCATGGTACCTGAGCATGCCTGATGAATCGCGACCAAACAAGGCGCCCTCAGCCAACGGAATTTCATTCTGACTGTACAGCAATGCCAAAGTATTCGTGCAGAAGTGGAACACAATGGCAGGGAACAAACTGCGGCTGTGAACCGCTATCAATCCAATCAACAGCCCAACCAGTGAAGCATTGAAGATCTGTTGTGGAATCATGTGGATGACTCCAAACATGATCGATGAAATCACAATCGCGATCGCCAGCCGACCTCCTCTCGCCAGACCACTCAGTATGAAACCGCGAAAAGCCAATTCTTCACAAATCGCCGGTGTGAGTGCAAAAACCGCGATGAGCACCCACAGCGGCTGGTCGTCGCTGCTCATCAGAGCGTGGACGCGATGGACCGCATCCGGGAGCGCAGGAAACACTCCGTGCTCTGTGAGGAACTGGCTCAGCTCAATACTCAGGGGATGCACTGCAACGGCCAGTCCTGCCGCCGCGAACAGCCCTGTCACGGACGGTCGTCGCAGGCGAAACGTTGCTCGCGGGCTGGTCGTCAGCATCATGCCCATGAACACGGCCGGACAGGCGATGGTCACCAGCTGCTGAATGCAGATCAACCGCAGCATCGCCTGAGCATTCTGTTCCGGCGTCCCACTGAGGTCCGGCTGAAGAAATGTGATCGCGGCCAGCTGCAGCAGCAACAAACCAATAAAACAGAAGACAGCCTCCGGAAATGCGGGGACGGCGTCTTTGGGTCTCATCAACTGTCGCAACCACACTCGCACGTCGAATTTTTCTGCGTCACGGAACAACACCGTCTCATTGTCATACAACTCAATCGCCCACCACAGCGCCAGAAGGCTGTAGCCAAAACTCGAAACCAATACCGGAATCGTGTAGGCCATCAGGCTGCCGGTCTGCGCCGAGGTGAGGAGCAGTCCTTTCAACAGCAACGCAACATTCACGACCGGCAGCAGGCTGTACAACGGGGCAATTTCAACTGTCGGTGACAGACAGAACATTGTCAGCCCCATGATCACCATCAGCAGCGGTGTCAGGTAGTACTGGCCTTCCTTGGTGGATCGAGCGAACGTGGCGAGGGCCAGACAGAGCGCGCTAAACAGTGCCGCCAGCGGCAGCAGAAGAATCACGACCCACATGATTGAGGACGCCGGAGGAAACTGCAGACTGATTGTGTCTGCGAGCCCCGCACCAATCGATGATGCCATTTGCTTACCGGTGACCGCCATGCTGACCAGATTCATCAGCGCCGAACAAACGCTGAACAGCATGATGGTGCAGAACTTCCCCAGTACCAGTTCGACTCGCCGAGCCGGACTGATCAGCAGCGTTTCCATGGTGCCGCGTTCTTTTTCGCCAGCGCCCAGATCGATGGCCGGGTAGAAGGCACCGGTGAGCGCCATGATGACCAGCATCGCCGGAAACAGCTTGCTCCAGACGTTCGCCGCCACCTGTTCACCGTGAGCGACCTCCACCCATTCCAGATGCGCCGGATACTGGAGAGATTCCGGCAGCGACGCTTCATGAAAAATCGACTTCCGCAAGTGGGATTCCCAGGAACGCAGCGCTGACTGAACCACAGAGAAGGCAGCGACAGATTTGTCATCGGCGCCGTTCCGGACAACAATCAGGCCCGGTGTATCCGACGTTTCCGGTGATTCTCCGGCAGTATCATCAATGTTCCGCTGTACGGAACGGACAATGTCTGTGTAACCCTCGGGGACCAGCATCAGCACTTCGATGCCGGATCCGTTGAACAGGGAACTCAGATTACTTTCGAGCTGTCGAACGGCCTCGTCTGGTGTTTGCTCGTTCTGCTCAGCGGCGTTGCCGGCGGTCGCCCGTTGAACGTGCTCCGCCAGAATACGGGCCTGTGTCAGCAACTTAGCTCGACGGCGCACCTGGCGAGGCGAACTCGCAGGCTGTGAGTTCGGCAGTTCTTCAAGATCCGTGATAACTGTGATCGGTGTTCCGTTGCCACCGGTACCCAGCCAGCGCGAGTCAATCCCCGCCTCCGTCAGGAAAGCAGGATCGTCCGGCAGCTCATCGGCGTTAAGCACCACAACAGTGCGGCGCTGCTCACTGAAAGTGAGCATCATTTCAACGAGGCCCAGCCCGAGCATCGGATACAGAAGGACGGGCAGGATTGTAATCATGAACAGTGTACGGCGGTCGCGCAGCTGGTCACGGACCTCCCGCAGAAAAATCAATCTGATATTTTTCCAGCTCATTTCAGTCGGACAGTATCTGCAGGAATCAAACGGCGGTCGTGGAGTCGTTTTTGAGGGCCTGTTCGGCATCGTACTGCCGAATCAGGTCGAAGAATAACTCTTCGACGTTGGGTTGTTCGTGTTGACTGACCAGTTCGTCGCGACATCCACTGGCCAGAATGCTGCCGCGATGAATGATGGCAATGCGTTCGCACAGCTTGTCCACTTCACTCATAATGTGAGTGGAATAGATGATGCACTTTCCCTGATCTCTTAATACTTCAACGGCTTCGAGCACGTTCCGGGCGACCACCACATCCAGTCCGGAAGTCGGTTCGTCAAAGATGATGACGGGAGGGTCGTGGACAATCGTGCGTGCGATCGACACTTTTTGTTTCATGCCGGTCGACATTTTTCCGCCCAGTCGATCGCCGATATCATTCATCTGCAGAATGTCGAAGATCTCTTCGATTCGCTGCTGTAGCCTGTCTTCAGGAATGCCATAGAGCCGCCCGAAATATTCGACCATTTCGCGGGCCGTCATCCGGTCGTAGATTCCCGTGTTGTTGGACATAAAGCCAATGCTGCGCCGGACACCTTCCGGATCACGCATGACGTTGAGTCCCGCGACTTCCGCGACACCCCGAGTTGGCTTCAGGACTGTACTGAGGATTCGCAGGCAGGTGGTTTTGCCGGCACCGTTGGGGCCCAGCAGGCCAAAGATTTCGCCAGGGCGCACATCGAACGTGACGTTGTCCAGGGCGCGAAATACTCCGCCACTGAAGTCCTTGAATTCTCTGGTCAGTCCCTGAACGTGAATCATCAGACAAGAAAACCGTGAGGAGCACTGGAAACTGAGGTGACCGTCGCACTGGCCGTGCAAGGTCAATGCTACCACATTCAATGCACAGCGATGCAGTAATCGTAACCAGCTGGCTGCGTTTCGTCCCGCAGAATCCGTATCTCCGGCGCGACGCACACTGTCCGCTGAAGCAGCCGTCAGGAAAAGGGAGCGAATTCAGCCGCACCGGGAGTTTTACGGCGTCTTACGCTGATTCGTGGCCGCGGAGAAAGATCCGGAGCCCATCCTTGATGTAAGCGCGCAATTTGACCGTGTGGTATCCGGTGGGTCCTGTCTGCGGCGGCGGCTGTGGCGACGCATCTGGCGGGCCAGACTTCAGATCGGCTCGTTTGCCCGAGGCGGG